>DKLE01000081.1 GCA_002455605.1 Firmicutes bacterium UBA6648 | reverse complement strand
TTTTTAATTATTTGTTTCAGGAGCTTTTTTGTAATGCCATTTTTGCTACTTTAATTTTCACACTTTCCTCCTATTATTAGATAAAATATACTTTTACAATCTTATTCTGATGATTAATAAAAATTCTTGATAGTTCTATTAAAACGAATAGGATTGCATTGTTTCCCCTTATTTCAATAATATATGATAAGGTAAATTATGTAAATGAAAAGAACGGAATAATTTATTTATCGGTCTAATATTTGGATGAATAGACACATTTGATTAATAAATTAAAAGCAGAAGTAATAATTTGTCTTAATAGTTAATAAAGTTTAGAGAGAAAATAAGATGGACTTAATCTTTTAGTTAGATTCTCTAGTGAAAGTGAGGTGAAATTATGAATAGCACTAATGACTATTATCCTTTTGTAAATATACCGCTGCCATATCCCTATGATGCATTGGAGCCTTATATTGACGCAAAAACTATGGAGATACATCATGACAGGCATTTACAGACATATATCGATAATTTAAATAATGTTTTAAAGGATTATCCGGAATTGCAGGATCTGACATTGGGTCAGCTGATTTACAATGTAGATATGTTTCCGGAAGACACACAAACTCCTATAACCAATAATGCGGGAGGTGTCTTTAATCATCGCTTTTATTTTGATCAGTTTGACGGTTCAGTGGACAAAGAGCCGATGGATCATTTAGCATTGGCAATAAAATCCAAATTCGGTAGTTATGATGAGTTTAAAAAAAAGTTTAAAGAGGCAGGATTGTCTGTTTTTGGATCCGGGTATGCCTGGCTTGTCCTAAATCGGGATAAGGAGTTAGAAATTGTAACCACTCCTAACCAAGACACGCCTTTACCGGAAAACTTATGTCCTATTTTAAATCTTGATGTTTGGGAACATGCTTATTATCTAAAACATTATAATAAAAGAACAGATTATATTGATGATTGGTTCCATGTAGTAAATTGGGATAAGATCATGGAAAATTATTTAAGGTGTCTTGCCAGATAAGCCGTAAAAGTCCACTGACAATAGTTAGTGGATTTTTAATTTGCCTAGAGAGCTGCAGCAGGAAAGTATACAATTAAAAAAACAAGAAAATATAGTGCAAGATGCAAGTTAATGGTATAATTAAAAAAATAATTTAGAAACGCTTCACAATAGGGATAAGATAAAAAAGAGGTTTTACATGACTGTACAAAAGAAGTTTATAATTATTGTATGTTCAATTTGTCTTATTTGCATTATGGTGACTTCAATTGTCGGTTATTCGGCTGCGTCCGGTGAACTGAAAGGGAAGAGCACGGAAAATGCAGTTATTATGGCCTCGAATTATGCCAATCAGATTAATAATTGGATATGGGAAAAAGCAGTTTTTTTAAATACAGTGGCCGAGTCAATGATTTTAGTTAAAAATCTAGATAGAGATTACTTGCATACCTATTTTGGAGAAATACTAAAAAGATGTAATATAGAAGAGTCTGTTTATGATCTGTATTTCCAATATCCCGATAGTGCTATGGTCTGTGCTACGGATTTTGTACCGAACAGCAGTATGGACTATACAAAAAGAAAATGGTATACGGTTCCTACGGAAACTCATAAATTAGCAGTACAGACAGCGTATAATGATACGGACACAGGCAGGCAAATTATAACTATTTCCAGGGAAGTGGTTATTGACGGCAAGCTGGAGGGTGTATTAGCTATTGATATTTTTGTGGATCAAATGATAGAAACGATTAATGCAATGGAAGTGCCTGAGGACAGCTATGGGTTTTTGTTAGACAGTGATAACGGCCTGGTGGTGCATCCTAATGAAGGGTATGGTTACGTGAACGAAGCACCTGTTGGGTTGCAGGACTTGCAGGGTAATCCTTATGGGGCATTAATTGAAAAGATAAAGAATGGCATTGATATGAAAAAGCTGCTATGGATCAACGATTATGACGGAAAAAAGCGAGCATTTTTTGTCAGCAAAGTTGAGTGCTGCGGATGGTACGTTGGAATTGCCATAGCAGAGAGTGTATGGGCTGAGGATGTAAGAAAATTAATGATAGAGTTCACAGTAATCATGGCATTATTATGTTTTATTGTCAGTGTACTCAGTATATCAGTTGTTGTGAAAGCCTTGCTGAAGCCTGTTAGCTTAGCAGAATCTGCGTCTCAGGCGAAATCTGATTTTCTGGCAAATATGTCACATGAAATCCGCACGCCTATCAATGCTATGTTGGGAATGGATGAAATGATTCTGAGGGAGACTGACAATAGTGATATAGCGCAATATGCTGTAAACATTCAAAATTCCGGAAAAATGCTGATTTCTTTGATTAATGATATTTTAGATTTTTCAAAAATAGAGTCTGGTAAAATGCAAATTTCACCTGTGGAATATGAACTAAGTTCCATGCTTAGTGACTTAATAAATATGATTTCTCATAAGGTTCAGGAAAAAAAGCTTCTTTTGAATCTGGATATTGCACAGGATATTCCCCATCGATTATGGGGAGATGAACGGAGAATTACTCAGATAATAGGAAATCTGCTGACAAATGCGGTTAAATATACCCATCATGGCTCCATTCTCTTACACATTGAATGGAAGCAATTGGATGATGAGAACATAGAATTGATTGTTGCGGTGGAAGATACAGGAATAGGGATTAAAGAAGAAGATTTAGACCTTTTGTTCATTTCCTTTACCCGCTTGGATGCTGAAAGAAACCGGAGTATTGAAGGCACGGGATTGGGCTTGAATATCACAAAGAGCCTTTTAAACATAATGGGTGGAGAATTGGCCGTGAAAAGTATCTATGGAAAGGGATCGGTATTTACTGCCAAAATTCCTCAGAAAATCATAGAGACTGAAGGCATTGGAGATTTTCAGGCAAAATATGAAAAGAGTATCCAGCAAAGGAAATATTATAGGGAGACATTTATTTGTCCGGAAGGAAAAATATTGGTTGTTGATGATAACATTATGAATCTTGCAGTGGTCACGGGACTCTTAAAGAACACCAGGTTAAGGATTGATACGGTAACAAGCGGAAAGGAATGTTTAGATAAAGTAAGGAAAGACGTTTACCATCTGATATTTATGGATCATATGATGCCGGAAATGGATGGCGTAGAAACTTTTGAACGAATGAAAAAGATGGAAGATAATTTATGCATTTCTGCGCCGATTATAGCATTAACTGCCAATGCTATATCAAGTGCCAAAAAAATGTATCTGGATTACGGATTTACTGATTATCTTTCTAAGCCTATTGAAGGAAATAAACTGGAGCGGATGCTGATTAAATATCTGCCGCCTGAAATCGTATATAAAACCGGAGACTTGGAAAGAAATCAGTCAGAAGAAGGTGTTAGAAACAGTATACCGGATAGTCAGCTAGGGGACTATATCAATGTACAAAAAGGATTGTCGTATTCAGCCGAAAATGTAGAAAATTATAAGATTTTATTAGAAATATTTAAAAATTCCGGCCAAGAAAATGTGTACAAGATTCAGTCAGCCTTTGATGCGGAAGATTGGGCCTTATATACAATATTGGTTCATTCTTTAAAGAGCAATGCTCTGGGAATAGGAGCGGAAGAACTATCAGAGAAAGCAAGAAAATTGGAGGCTGCAGGGGAGTCAGGGGAAATTTCGTATATTTTATATAGTCATCAATTGATGATGGAGATGTATCACAAGGTTATCCACGATATTATCAACTATTTGGACAAATGCCATAAAGAGAATGGGACGGAGAATAAAAAGACTATTGAAACGCTTTTAGAGGGAGGAATGGTAAAAGAAGTTTTTAGAGAGCGGTTGCGGCAGTTGAATGAAAAGATAAGCAATTTCGAGATCATAGAAGCTAAAAAGCTTATACAGCAGCTTTCTAAGGATACATACAAAGGGGAGAAATTAAATACATATATGGCAGAAATTGATGAAAAACTGGAAGAGTTTGAGTATGAAGAAGCAAAAGAGGCCATAGAAATTTTGATTGGCCATTATGCTTTGGATTAAAGAGGTTATACTGGTAAACTAGGTTCTGGAGGTAGGCATATGCAGCAGATGATTCTTATCGTAGATGATAATCGATCAAATATAAAGATTGCCCAAGCTATACTGGAAAATGAATATCGGGTAGGTGCGGCACTGTCTGGTGAGAAAGCTTTAAAGTTTCTGTCTCAGGCAATACCTGATTTAATTTTGCTTGATATCAGCATGCCGGAAATGAGTGGATTCGAAGTGATGGAGCAATTACAATTGCACGACGAATGGAAGAATATTCCTGTTATTTTTTTAACTGCCAATGTTGAACCGCAAATAGAAGCAAAATGCTTTAAAATGGGAGCGGTTGATTTTATTGCAAAACCTTTTGTGCCAGAGGTCATTAAAAATAGAATTAACAGAACTTTGGAGCTTCAAGAATACAGAAAAAACTTAGAACAGTTTGTTAAAAATCAAGCTCAAAAAATTCTTCAGCAAACAGAAGAAATTGCACGTAAACAGCAAGAAATTATGGATATTCAGCAGCAAGTGATCATCAGTATGGCCAACCTGATTGAAGGAAGAGACGGAAGTACCGGGGGACATATCAAGCGGACAAGCCAATATGTGGAATTGATAGCCAAAGCTTTGAAGAATAAAGGAAAGTTTTTGGATATCTTAAATGATGAATACATAGAGAATCTTTGCAAAGCTGCCCCAATGCATGATATAGGAAAGATCTGTATTTCTGATACAATCTTAAAAAAGCCGGGCAGACTCACAGAAGCTGAATTTGACATTATGAAGCAGCATGCAGAAGAAGGCGGAAATATTATAAGCTCTACCATGGGAAAAATCGAGAAAAAAGAATTTGTGGATATCGCTTTTGATATTGCTACTTACCATCATGAAAAATGGAATGGAGAGGGATATCCCAAAGGAATAAAAGAAGAAAAGATCCCATTAAGCGCGAGAATTATGGCGGTTGCAGATGTGTTTGATGCATTGGTATCAAAAAGGTGTTATAAGGAAGCAATGAATAGTGAAGAGGCATTTAACATAATAGAAGCATCCAGCGGCAGTCATTTTGATCCTGAAATTGCAAAAGTTTTTATTGAATTGAGAGAAAAAATTGAAGAGATTTGCAGAAATGAATGATACTAAAGAGGCAATCTTTAAAATTATAGCGATAGATTTAAAATCTATCGCTATAATTTAATAAATTGCGTATGTACCCGCCTTGAACCTTTACAGGTTTTGAGGGAGCTGTTTTGAAATCCGAATAATATAAGATTGATCCGCTTATGCCTTCTGATGAGGTATTAACTATAGCATAGGAGCCTTTTGTCCCATCTGCAGGCAGACTTAAACTACCGGGATTGATTAAATAAATACCGTTTAAATTTTCGAATACAGGTTTATGTGTATGTCCAAAAAGTGCGGCTATACAGTTTTTTTCTTCAGCTCGGTAAAAAATATTTTGATACTTCATTTTCACATTTTCCATATGGCCGTGTGATAGATATAAGCTCCCGCATTCGGTAGGTAATATTTTAAAGTCCATATCGCTATAAGCACCGTCCATATTGCCTTTGACGGAAATAACATCAACTCCCAGCTGCTTTTGCAGCTCTTGAGCATCTTTGGCATAATCACCTAAATGAATGACGGCATCAATTGATGTCAGTGTTTCATATACTTCATAAACTTTTGTTAGATCGCCGTGTGTATCACTTATCACAAATAATTTCAATCTTTGTCTCCTCCAGAGTAATAAAAATTAAATTTTAAACATCCCTCTGTGCTGTCAGCATAATTTATTTCAAACAGTTCAGATATTTTTTTAATCATATCGAATTTGCTTAAATCGATCATGATGTTATGTTCGTCGATGGAGATAAAACTGCAGTTGGAAAGCTTAACAGCCTTTTGCAGAGCAGTGCTTCCGGAAACAGCAGCTTTAAAGGCCATTGACTGCATGAGATTTCCTAAAGATGTAACGTCTTCCTGAAAGGTAGCATAAATGCGCGTATAATCTTCTGAAAATCTAAAATCTTTAATAGAGAACATATATTTAGCAGAAACGGGGCCTAATTGCTTTAAGTGAAGCCGCAAATCCAGCATAATACATCCGCTTTGAAAAAGAACGGTATAATCTTTTAGATAAGTTTGGATATCTCTAATATTAATTATTTTATCTTTTATTCCCACATTGATTAAATAATCCGGGATTTTTAATAATCCGTTTTCAATGTCTTGATATTCAAAGTAATCGGTTAAAGTAATCAATTCATTTTTATTCTTTAATAAAAACGAAATTATACTTTTTAATTTGGCATCTGTTAAATTCAAAGTATCACCTCACATTTTTATTTAAATTTCTTCTAACAAGAGCATTCCTTTAAAGCCACAGAACATCATATTGACTTCTTCAAACTTTAAGGTCTTTGGCAGCTTAATCGAAAGGTGGAAAGCCATGCCGTTTGAAACAACAGGACCGGAACTGCTGACATGGGTTTCTAAAACTGTTATACCCATACTTTTTATTTTAGATACAAAATCTTTAAAATTTTGCAAAGAGTCCATTTCAACATACAAATTAATCATCCGCGCATTTTGGTAGAAGTAATTTTCTACTCTAGGCAGAAGAGCAAGACTGACAAATATGAGTATTCCGGCAATTAATGCTCCGGAATAAAAACCGATTCCCAAAGCGAGACCCAGGCATGCAGAAGCCCAAAGACCAGCTGCGGTAGTAAGTCCTTTTATTTTATGCTTTCCGGTAACAAAAATAGTACCTACTCCAAGAAAACCCACACCGGTAATAACCTGTGCACCTAAACGAGCCGGATCCGCATTTGCAGCAAGAGTTTGGCAGATGTATTGATCGGTAAGCATAGCTAGTGTGGAGCCTACACAAACTAAAATATGTGTTCTGAAGCCGGCGGGATGGTTGTTGGAACCTCTCTCCAACCCAATGATGCCTCCAAAAAAAACCGCAAGCAGAAGCCGGATTGTAACCGAAATGATATTTACATCGTAAAAATAAGCGGGTAATTGAAATGCCTGCATAATCGCAACTCCTTTTATATTGAATAGATAATATTTAAGTATATGTAATTGTATCATAATGTGTTAATATATACAAAAGAAAGTATTTTTTATTCGTATACGGAGGTCAAGATATGTATCAAGATATTTTGAAAAAGAAAAAGATTTTAGATGACAGAAAACCGTATAGCATAGAGATGAGACAGCAAATTAAAAAAATGGATTTTTGTGAGCTGATATATACGTCACTTCATTTGGATGGCAGCATTATAACAAAAGAGCAAGTGAGGCGTATCTTAGAGGGAGAATTTGTAGTTGAAGGCACAGTGGAAGATCATCAGGCCATAGAGAATTATATTGAAACACTTTTCTTTATGGAGAATCTGATGGAAATGGAAAGTGATATCAGCCTTAAAATACTTGAAGACATCCATGATGTAAGTTGCGGTACCGAAGGTCCCATTTGGAGGAGGAACAATCCTATACTGTATACTCTCGACTATAACCCGCCTCATTGGCAGGATATAAAGGAGTTGATGAATGAGCTCATCAGATGGACTTATAGTGCTGATCAGCAATTCCAGGGAAATAAGCTTCTTAAGGCAGCACATTTACATAACAAATTAATTGAAATCTATCCATTTCAACGAAATTCGGAATCCACTGCCAGATTAGCTATGTATTATTCCCTGATGAGGGATGGATATCCTATATTTGAACTGCGCTTAAGTGAATCGGAATATAATAACATAATTATAGATTATTTAAAGTATAAAAAAATAGAACCCTTTTATAAAGCAATTGAAAGAGGGGTTTTCAACAAGTTGGATGTCATATTGCAGCTTACAGCGGAAACAGAAGAATAAAAAAAGAACTGATTTTTTATCAGTTCTTTTTATGTTATCGGATAAAATCCCCGCCTTTTAATATTTTCTTTTCTAAATTGCCTGCTCCTTTTATTTCACCGGAAAGCTGCTGTTTTTGAATGGCTCTGATCTTCAAAGGCAGAGAGAACAGATTAATAAAGCCTTCCGCATCGCTTTGATCGTATACCTCATCCTTGCTGAAGGTCGCAAATTCTTCGCTGTAAAGAGAATAGAGGGATTTTGATGCTACAGGAACAGCGCTGCCTTTGTAAAGCTTCAGCTTAACGGTACCTGTAACCGATTGTTGAGTGGAATCAACAAACGCAGCAATGGCTTCTCTTACTGGCGTAAACCATAATCCGTCGTATACCAGCTGAGCATATTTTTGAGCAACAATATTTTTATACTGCATGGTATCTCTGTCAAGGATGAGCTTTTCCAGTGCAGTATGAGCTTTATAAAGAATAGTTCCCCCTGGCGTTTCATATACTCCTCTGGATTTCATTCCCACGAGACGATTTTCGATAATGTCTATCGTTCCCACTCCATTTGCACTGCCCAGAGTGTTTAACGTTTCCAGTACTTTTACGGCATTCATTTTTTCGCCGTCAACTGCCACAGGAATACCCTGTTCAAATTCGATCTCAACAAACGTAGGCTGATCAGGTGCTTGTTCGATAGGAACACTTAAAACGTGAATATCATCTTTATGTTCATTCCAGGGATTTTCAAGATTTCCTCCTTCGTGGCTGATGTGCCAGATGTTTTCATCCCTGGAGTAGATTTTTTCTGTGGTCTGTGAAATAGGAATATTATGTGCCTTGGCATAATCAATTAAATCTTCTCTGGATTCTAAATCCCATGTTCGCCATGGGGCAATAATTTTAATGGCCGGATTAAGTGCTTTAATAGTGGTTTCAAAACGCACTTGATCATTGCCTTTGCCGGTGCAGCCATGAGCAATGATGAAAGCACCTTCAGCCTCGGCTACTTCTACGAGTTTTTTCGCCATTAATGGTCTTGCCATAGAGGTACCCAATAAATAATCATTTTCGTATATGGCTCCGGCTTTCAAGGTTGGCCAGATGTAATCCTTCACGAATTCTTCCTTGATGTCTAATATGTACGCCTTGGAAGCTCCTGTTGCATATGCTTTCTTTTCTATTGCATCATAGTCTTCTTTTTGTCCGGCATTGCAGCATACAGCTATAACATCGCAATTATAATTTTCCTTAAGCCAGGTTAAGATAATGGAAGTGTCCAGGCCTCCGGAATAGGCCAATACGATTTTCTCTTTACTCATTTTGTTGCCTCCTAAAATTTATACATAAAAAGTATTAATTATTCATTAATTGAAAAAAATTAGACGCTTTTTATTTATAAAAATCAAGAAGAAATTTTATAAATATACAAAAAAATTATTAAAATTTTGTTAAATAATATAAATTATTTGTTGTAAAGATAAAGAGACAAGAAATAACTGGGAAAAAGAGGACCACTGAGAAGATAAAGTAATGTTGAATGATAAAAAATATGTTATAATTTATATTGAATATAAATTTATTTTTTAAGTAAAGTAATGTGGAGTAATTTATGAAGATGAATTGTAATAGCCCCTATATAAAATGGGGGATGACAGCTTTTATTGTTTTATGTTCTACAATCTTGTTCTTTTTTGCAATATTTAGAATGAAGGGATTACTGGGCAGCGTTCATTTGGTTTTTCAAATATTAATGCCTTTTGTATATGGATTAGTTATTGCCTATTTGCTTTGTCCTGTATACAATTATTGTACGAAACGCATATATAAGGTATCTTCGGGTATGTTAGGCCGGGTAAAAGCGCTTACTTTTTCCAGAGTGTTGAGCACTACTATCACTATGATCATTGCCTTTGTAGTAGTAGGCGGTTTAGTAAGCATGGTACTTCCGCAAATGCTGGAAAGTTTAATAAATCTGGTTCGAACTGCGCCGGACAGCTTTAAAGATTTTTTTGCTTGGGCGGAGACAAAGCTGTCTTCCAATAAGGAAGTAAATGATGCCCTTAAAATGCTTATGGGAGATTATACCGACAAATTAAATGATTGGCTGCAGAATGAAGTGTTGCCATGGTTGTTGACTTTTGCGGCACAGGTATCTACTGGTTTAATTGATTTAATGAGATTTTTAAAAGATTTTGTTATCGGAATAATAATCTGCATATACTTTTTAAACAGCAAGGAAATATTTAAAGCACAAAGCAAAAAATTAACTTATGCTGTTTTAAAAAAAGAAAATGCACGTATGCTTATAAGAGAAATGAACTTTATTAATAAAACTTTCAGTGCTTTTATAAGCGGTAAACTGATAGATTCGGCAATTATAGGAGTGATCTGTTTTGTCGCGATGACAATACTTCACATGCCGTATATCATGCTGATTAGTGTGATTATCGGTGTAACCAACATCATTCCCTTTTTCGGACCGTTTATTGGTGCCATTCCGTCAACGATTATTATTTTAACGGCTAGTCCTATTCAGGCAGTATACTTTGTAATCTTTATATTTATATTGCAGCAGGTGGACGGAAATATCATTGGACCTAAAATTTTAGGAGATTCCACAGGGCTTCCAAGTTTCTGGGTAATGTTTGCCATCCTTGTGGGCGGAGGCTTATTTGGATTTGCAGGAATGATCTTGGGAATACCTATTTTTGCCATATTTTATGCGTACTTCAGCAGAATGGTGGACAGTAAGCTGAAAAAGAAGAACTTACCCGTAAGTGTAGATATGTATAAAGATTTAAGTTATTATGATGAAGCAGGGAGGAACTGGCTGGATGAAATCTGAAGAGCAGATTAATAGAGATAGTTTATGTTTAAAATTGAAAGAATTTATAGATAAAGAACGCATTATTGAAAACGCTTCTATGAGTAAATATACATCATTTAGAACAGGCGGCAATGCAGATGCTATGATAATAGTGGAAAATCCATCCGAATTAAAAGAAGTCTTATGTTTATTAACAACAGAGGCGGTCCCTCATATCTTGCTGGGGAATGGCTCCAATATCCTGGTAAAGGATGGAGGATACAGAGGCATAGTAATTAAGCTGGGTGAAGCTTTTAATTCAGTTCAAGTGAAAGGTGACAGAATCACCGCTTATGCGGGGGCAAGGATTTCTGCGGCAGCAAAAGAGGCCATGGAGTATGGACTTTCCGGTATGGAATTTGCCAGTGGCATACCCGGAAGTGTAGGAGGCGGCGTGTTCATGAATGCAGGAGCCTATGGCGGCGAGATTAAGGATATCATTGTATCCGTTCGAGCTATTTCAAGAGATGGGGCCAGAGAATATGAAATTTCCAAAGAAGATATGAGGCTGGGATATCGGTACAGTACTTTTCAGGACAGCGGAGATATTATAATCAGTGCTGATTTCCAATTGAAAGCCGGAGAAAAAAGTGCAATTGCTGCTCAAATGAAAGAATTGATGGACAGGAGAAACCAAAAACAGCCGGTTAATCTGCCAAGTGCAGGAAGCTTCTTTAAGAGGCCAGAAGGGTACTTCGCAGGGAAATTAATACAGGATTCCGGCCTGAAAGGACTCAGCGTAGGCGGAGCGCAGGTGTCTCCCCTTCATGCGGGTTTTATCGTAAATAATGGAGGGGCTACGGCAACAGATATCTTAAGACTGATGAAGTTGATACAAAATACAGTCTTTGATAAATTTGGCGTCAGGCTTGAACCAGAAGTACGGATTTTAGGGGATTGATACAATAGTAAGAGAGGCATTCGAATGAGAGAAGATAAAGATATTAAAATATACAGGGGATATAGGATGACCTATGATTTACACACACATACTATATTTTCTCATGGAAAAGGAACAATAAGAGATAATGTGTCAGCGGCTTTAGACAGAGGCTTAAGTAAAATTGCCATCACGGATCACGGGCCGGGACATTTAACTTATGGGATCAAAAGAAGTGCCGTACCTAAGATGAGAGCAGAGATCGAACAATTAAAAAAAGAATTTCCAGAGATAGATATTTGCTTAGGTGTTGAAGCCAACGTTATAAATAAAGGAAATTATTTGGATATCAGACCGGAAGAATTCAGTCAGTATGATATCGTGATAGCAGGCTATCATTACGGAGTTTTTAACGGGTACTGCATAAGCAATTTTTTGGACAAGCGTAAAAGAAAGAATCACCGAGAAAATTCAACAGATTCCACAAATGTGAAAAAACTTCGGGCTAAAAATACGGAAATGACCGTAAAGGCGATTTATGAAAATAATTTAAAGATATTGACTCATCCGGGAGACAAGGGCCCTTTTGACATATTGGAACTGGCAAAGGCGTGTGACCAACAGGGGACACTGATGGAAATCAGTACCTGGCATGCCAATCTGACGGTGGAAGAGATTAAGACTGCGGCACTTACCGGCGTTGGTTTTATAATAAGCAGTGATGCGCATCATCCCAGCAGGGTGGGTGATTTTGAAGGTGGTCTGGATCGAGCCATAAAAGCCGGTATTGATTTAGCCAGAATTGTTAATATAGAAAGGATATAAAGCTACAATGGAAGCAGTAATTATAACAGGATTATCCGGAGCGGGAAAATCCCAGGCGGCTAACTGCTTAGAGGATTTAGGTTATTATTGTATTGATAATATGCCGCCGGCTCTGATTAAAAATTTCATAACTTTAGCGATGAGTGAAAGAAGCTCCATTGAGAAGGTTGCTTTTGTTACAGACATTCGGGGTGGGGAATTTTTTGATGAGATAAAACCTTGTCTGCAGGATCTGAAGCTGATGGGGCTCAATTATAAAGTTCTGTTCTTAGAGGCATCCGATGAAGTGTTGATAAGAAGGTTTAATGAGACCAGGCGGCAGCATCCATTAGCAGAGGGAGGGGAAACCCTGTCCGGACTGAAAAGAGAGCGGGAGGTTCTAAAGGAAATCAGAAGCATATCTGATTTTGTCATAGATACGTCTAATATGAAATCCGCCAAGCTCAGAGAAGAGATAAAGGATATTTTTACCAAGGGTGAAGACATTGGCTTTATAATAAATATTTCTTCTTTTGGATTTAAACATGGAATTCCTCTGGAGGCAGATATGGTTTTTGATATGAGATTCATCCCAAATCCGTATTATGTACCCAGCCTAAAGAAGTTAACGGGGAACAGTAAAAAGATTCAGGATTATGTATTGAAATTTCCCGAAAGTCAGAGCTTTATTAATTCGGTTGACAAGCTGATTACGGAGATGATCCCATGCTATATAAGAGAAGGAAAATATCATTTGAATCTTGCTTTTGGCTGTACAGGCGGGCAGCATCGCTCTGTGACCATGGCCAATGTATTTGCAAAGAAATTTAAAGAGCAAGGTTTGCGAATAACTATTGAGCATAGGGACCTCTAGTGGTATACTATATATTGGCTAGTTTCATGGCTGAGATTGGCCATGCTGAAATTTTATTTATTAATTTAGGAGGAAAATACTAATGGAAA
>DKLE01000173.1:2173-3709 GCA_002455605.1 Firmicutes bacterium UBA6648 | reverse complement strand
AGTGTACTTTTACCCGCGCCATTTTCACCGAGAAGGGCATGAACTTCCCCTTCGTAAACAGTAAGATTAACCGCTTCATTTGCCTTTAGTGTGCCAAAGGTTTTCGTAATATTATTCATTTGTATAGCTACTCGCTTTTCGCTCATGAGTTCCTCCGCTACCATAATTTAATATATTTTATGTAATCAATGCCTTTTAGTATAACATGTACTATATATAAAATAAAGAGGGTATGTCAAGTTTGACATACCCAGCTAAAATAATTGTTTACTTTACCATTACAAGCTTGAGAAGTCAACTACTTCGTTCCGCTTGCACCCTTTACCAATCCGTCAATACTCCAAATAGCAGCTCTGTCAAGAGTTTGTCCCTCTTCACAAAGAATTCGTCCGTCACTATATTCAATCTTCCCTGAGAATGGGCTGAATTCTCCTGCTATCATCTGTGCCTTAACTTCTTCCACTTTAGTTTTAGCCTCTGCAGGAACTAAATCGGTCATCGGTGCCAGATCCACATAGCCGTCTGCTAAAGTACCATAGTAAGACTCAGGAGTCCATGTTCCGTCCATAATTTTTTCAATTGTAGGAATTAAGAATTTTTCATGATGCCATATCGGTGAAGTCAAGTAAGAGCCTTTAACCGCTTCTACTTTACCATTGTCCAAATTGTATCCGATAGCATATGCACCGGCTTCAGCCGCAGCAACCTGCGGTCCTGTAGTATCACAGTGCTGGGTAATAATGTCACAGCCTTGAGCTAATAATTCGTCCGCTGCACTTCTTTCCTTTTCCGGATCATACCAGCTGTTAATATATACAACCTTAACTTCCACATTTGGGTTTACAGATTGAGCACCCAGTGTAAAAGCGTTAATACCGATCTGTACCTCTGTATACGGATAGGCTGCAACATAGCCAAGCTTATTGGATTTTGTCATCATACCTGCGACAATACCCGTTAAGTATCTAGGCTGCTCCGTAGCGCCGAAGTAGTTTCCAAAGTTTGTATTATTCATTTTATTTCCTGAGAAGTGAAGGAATTTAATATCTTTATAGTCATCTGAATTGGCTAGTTCATCAAGAGCGTCCATAAAACCGTAGCTGCCTCCCACGATAACTGTACAGCCTTGATCAATAAGGTTTGTAGCTGCATCTATTGCGGCAGATTTGTCCGAATCGCTTACGTTTTCCTGCCAAAGAGCTTTGACCTTGCCTTTAAAGTATTTTTCCATAGCAACTGTGCCGTCATGCTGTGCCTGTGTATAGCCTCCGTCATTAACACTTCCGATGTAGATGAACCCTACCTTTAATGCATCGTCACCGGCTTCATCCTGAGAAGCATCCGATCCACCGCATGCAGCAAAGCTGAATACCATAATCAATGCTAATAAAATAGCTAAAATCTTTTTCATTTTTCTTCTCCTTCTTTACATTCATAATTCATTTGAATTGATACTATCATTATAATAACCAAAATTATCATAGTAAAGTCATTTAAAACAAATTTACGTAAAGAAAATAGCAGGAAAAGATTAAA
>DKLE01000173.1:0-2073 GCA_002455605.1 Firmicutes bacterium UBA6648 | reverse complement strand
TTTAATCTTTTCCTGCTATTTAATCATTCGTATTTCTTCATTTGCTCAATTGGTTAAGCAAATATCATTTCACCATTTTCAAATTTCTTGATGACAGCCAGGGACTCTACTCTGCATCCCATCTCACGAAGCTTCGCGCTGCCTCCTTGAAATTCTTTTTCAATCACAGCACCTACTCCCACTACTTCTGCACCTGCTTTTCGAACCATTTTGGCCAAAGCAATAGAAGCTTCTCCAGAAGCAAGAAAGTCATCTACAATAAGGACTTTTTCTCCCGGCTGCAAAAACCGTTTCGCAACTCTGAGATTGGAAACAGTGCCCTTGGTAAAGGAGCGGGCTTCTGCGCTATAACATCCCTCAGCCATAGTGTTGGGTGTTGCTTTTTTTGCAAATACTACAGGAACATAATCGAAATATTTAGAAGTTTCACAAGCAATGGAAATACCACTGGATTCAACTGTCAAAATGCGATCTACTTCAATATCTTTAAATCGGACTTTGAATTCTTTGCCGATATCCTCCATAAACTTTACGTCAATCTGATGGTTTAAAAATCCGTCAACCTTAACAATATCTTCTCCTAAAACCTGACCTTCTGCCAATATTTTTTGCTTTAAACTTTCCATTTTTTCTCCTTAAGTATCTATGGTTTGGAATTAGCCTAGCCCTTCAAATTTCCCAACCCGGGAGATGAACTCTGCTTTTTTATCTTTTGGTTTATTTCATTATCCAATTTCACAATTTTGGACAGCAAGGCAGCTATCCTTTTATTGGTATCATAAATATTGGTTTCCAATGGATTGTCTAACGTAACAGACTCTCCCGCACTATTCTTTTTGGGCATTATAATGGATGCCATTCGCTCTTTTAAAGGGTTGGGCAGATGACTGACAAGCTTCCGATTTTCCTCATCCAGCTTATCCACCAGAATCATCATATCTCCCCTCATATCAAGAATAGAACCAAAAGATATTGAATCATTTGCCATCATAGCTCTTTCCAGATCTTTTGTCAAGTTCATAATATTGTCTATATGTCTGTATTTCTTATTTAAGTTTTCTAAAATTTTGTTCGTTGCTGTGAAACTATCCAATTTTGCCTCCATCAACCCACACCAAAAGTTACACTTGTAGTTGTCGTGCCAATACCCGCACCAACCGTGGGATCTTTTTTCGTCAGTTTATCTGCTTCCTTAAAACTTTCCCGAAGATCCTTAATTAAAGGAGTAATATCATCAATTAAAGCCATATTTCTGCCGGTTTTAAGTCTTGTTAGTTCAAAGGTAATAAAATCATATAATCTATATAAATCATTACTTATGGGATACTTCCTGTCAAGACTTTTTATCAGATAATTTACAATATCTATTGCTCTTTGGACATCTGCTTCAAAGAGATCAATCTCGCCTTTTTCAAAATATGTCCTTGCCCTGAGAAGGCGCTTGTTTATTTCATCGTACAGCAAAACAAGCATTTCCCCTTTTGTCATGGTTTCTACTGATTGTGTTTTATAATGCTGATAACCATAGTTCATCATAAAGTATTAACATCCTTTCTTTCATTAGCCTGCAAGTACACTTAATTTTCAGTATTTCTATTATCGCTTATTGAGCAGCCTTTTCATTATGAAAAGGCTGAGGATAACCATGAACTCTGTGCATTCATCCGAGATATATAAGTCTCCAGTTTTGTAAACTGGCCTTGATATCTGTCTTGCCTTGTTTTGAGCAAGGTCTCCAGATATTCCAGCTTATTGCTTAAGACTTTTTGCTGTCTCGCAATGTAGTTGTCATCTGTTGTTGCATTGTTTTGAAGGCCGGCCAGCTGAACCAGTTTACCCTTATAGGAGCCTGTCGTCTTTGCATAGGATTCAAACAAAGTCTTTACTCTGGTTGCAAAACCTCCCGCTAAAGTGGAATTAGCCGAATTCGGGGCTTCTTCCGCAGAAGCGGTAAACATGGCTTTTACCTTTTCTGGATCATTTGTCAGAGCCTCTTTCAGTTTAGCCTCATCTATGGTTAATTTTCCGTTACCGGAATAAGAAGAGGCTGTTGTTATTCCGATATCTTTTCCA
>DKLE01000079.1 GCA_002455605.1 Firmicutes bacterium UBA6648 | reverse complement strand
TAGAATCAGCTGTCTCGAGATGACTTATGATAGCCTGGACGATTATATTTTTGATATCAAAAGTACCTCCGGTTTTAAATTCTTTCAGAATGAATGTACAGAAGCGAAAGAAAGCCTGACCTCTTCTCTTGATAACATATTGCAGGAAAACCCAGACAACAGCCATATAGACATGATTAAAAATTTGAGTGCATTGCTGTATGAAAACAACAAAAAAAATATCAATCTCATTGATATGGTCTATAGTATGCACGAATATTCCGACTCAGTATATACTCATTCTGTAAACGTAGGAATGATAGCCAGTCACCTGGGGCACTGGCTGAATTTGCCGGAAGATGAAATTAAGCTGCTCGTTACATGCGGGCTTTTCCATGATATAGGAAAGCTTCTAATTCCTAAGGAGATTTTAGAAAAACCGGGAGAACTTACACCCGGAGAATACAAAATTATGCAGTCTCATACCTCAAAAGGTTTTGAATTGCTTGATCAATTCGATGATATTGACGACAGGATAAAAAAGGTGGCTTTGCTGCATCACGAACGGTGTGACGGAACAGGATATCCGATGCATTTCAACGGGGATCAGCTGGATAAATTCTCCAAGATTATCGCTATTGCCGATGCTTATGAAGCAATGACTTCTGAAAGGGTTTACAGAGAACCCATATGCCCTTTTACCGTAGTCAGTTATTTTGAAAAAGAAGGATTGCATAAATTTGATACAAAATATGTACTGAAATTTCTTAATAAAATATTGAATTCCTATCTTCACGCTAAGGTACTTTTAAGTAACGATAAAGTTGCCAAGGTAATCATGATTAATAAAAATGCACGCTCCAGGCCGCTTGTTAAAGTAGAAGACGGGGATTTCATAGATTTATCTGTAACCCCGGAAATAAGCATAGTAAAAATGCTCCCCTAATGATGTAAACCATGTACATAGAATACAGAAAGCAGATTCCGTTTACTCCGCTTTCTGTTATTCTTTTTTGTTTTTATTCTGCGTGCTTAATGTATTGGAGCGCCGCTCCGGCATTCAGCATCCCCCCCGAGCTTACCTTTCCTGATAAACTGTCTAAAGAAGCCGCAGTCCATAAGATTACATTTTTTATGTCGGCAAGACTCAGCTCCGAGTCAGCCGTATATAGCAAAGCAGCTGTACCGGTAACCATGGGAGCCGCCATAGATGTTCCTGACATATAGGCATATCCGTTATTTGCAGTCAGACCTAATATATAGCTCCCTGGAGCAGCAATATCAACAGAAGTTTCTCCGTAATTTGAGTTCTCGGATAAATTTCCGTCATAAGAAATATTTGCTACAGTAATAATATTATCCAGATCAAATGAAGCCGGGTATAGGGGAGCAGAATCAATATTGGCACCTCTCTCCGAATCACCGTTGCCTGCTGCTACAATAAACAGCATACTGGAATCTGCTATAGTATCATATAGCTCTTGATCATAGGAAGTGGTACCCAAGCTTAAGTTACAGATAGAAGCTCCATTATTCTCAGCATATTTAATGGATTTTATAATGGAGTCCGTTGTTCCGCTGCCATCTTTCCCGCCCAAAGCTTTTAAGCTCATAATGTTGATCGAATCATAATCCGCAATCCCCGCTATTCCCACAGAGTTATTTTTTGTAGCTGCAATTGTCCCCGCTCCGTGCGTCCCATGATCGTCCTCTTCTCCAACACAAACCTCATTGGTATTATCATAGAAATTCCATCCGTATACATCATCAGTATACCCATTTCCATCATCATCTATATCATTTCCCGGAATTTCATCTCCATTGATCCACATCACATCAGACAAGTCTTCATGATTATAATCAATACCGGTATCAACCATTGCTACAATGACATTTCTCTGAATTTCGTATAATGCCCAGGCTTCTGATATATTGATATCAATGCCTGCAAAGCTATGCTTTGGATTTCTAATTAAGTTCACATTTGGATTCTGAGAATGTTTTTTAATTTTTTTCTGCCATTTTCCAGGATTCATTGGCTGATCAAAAGGCTTTTCATAAACCGGAAATTTATTTTGCTCCTCCTTTATTTGGAAGTTGCCGTCATTATATAAAGCCCATTGTTCGGAGCTTAGCTTGTCACTGGTCAGTATCGGTGATTTAATAACTCCGGCAGCATAATAAATGTGCGGATTCTTATTTTTGTTGTCCCTTGCCTGTTCCGCAACCCCTCTATTCATTTGAGCCGGAAGAAACCCTCCTGCTATTAAAATTACAGCAAAAAATAATATCATAAATTTCTTTCTGTTCAAAAACATCACGCTCCGTCTCATTTCTATATAAATAAATATTACCATATCATACCACTGCCAGTATGTGCAAGCTGTGAATATTGTGTGAACTCCCCTTTAGACGGATATTACAGCCCGACTCCCTCCTGCTTTATCTTTCTTAACAAGGATATGTTTATCAATCTTTTCTTTCAGCTCTGATACATGAGAAATAATACCAATCAGCTTGTTTCCCTCTGTCAATCCTTTTAAAGCCCTTATGGCCTGACTTAATGCTTCTTCATCAAGGGAACCAAATCCTTCATCGATAAACATGGTATCCAGCTGTATTCCCCCTGCGGAAGATTGTATTTCATCAGAGAGCCCCAGTGCCAAAGATAAAGATGCCTGAAAGGATTCCCCGCCTGAAAGAGTTTTTACACTTCTCTCTGAACCGTTATAATGATCAATCACATCCAATTCTAACCCGCTTTGGCTTTGTCGGTTCTCTGCTTCCACCCGTCTTTTCAATTCATACTGTCCGCTGGTCATCAACATTAGCCGGATATTAGCCCTGGCGATAATTCGATCAAAATACGTCATCTGTATGTAAGTCTCCAGCATAATCTTTTCTTTCCCTGTTATATTGCCATTGGCAGTATTGGATAGTGCTCTCACCCATGTCCATCGCTTTTCAACTTCTGATAGCTCGTCTTTCCGGAGCTTAATGCGGTGCAAAGCAGAACGGTTTCGATCAAGTCTGGATGCCACTTGAGTAATAAGACTTAACAGTTTGGATTTTTCTTGTACTAACAAGGCTTTTTTTTCATTTTCTGCATCCCAGTCAACCTTTTTTAATTCCTTCAATTGCCCCTTCAATGCATCCATTTTTACCGCATATTTGGTCACAGCCAGCTTGCATTCTTCCAATCTTTTCTTGGCCTTTTCAAAGGATTGCTGCATCATCAGCTTTTCTGATTCCAATTTTTTGATATGCTTCTCTGCTGCCTCTTTCGAGTCAAACTCCAATTTTTCAGCAAGTACTTGCTTAGAATTCTGCAGTCCGTTAAGCTCAGCCTCCAATGTAGCTATTTTCTGATTCTCTTTAGCAATAGAGTCTTCCAATTCTTTTCTTTTATGTTCTATTTCAGGTATCTCCTTGTTTAATATCTCTTTCCTGTTGATTTTATTTTCTACAGCTTTTAATTGATTTATGAATTCTAATGATTCTAATCGCAGCTCCTGTTCTTTTTGCTGTACTTTCTCCTTTATTTCCTCAAACAAACAAAATTCCAGCAGCTTCCTGCTTTGTTTCAAAAGTTCTTCTTTGAGGGCCTCTGCTTTTCCTTTCAACATACTGGCGTCTGTACTGAATCTGGACACTTCTGCCTGACATGTTTCACTCTGTGATTTTGCCTGCTGCAGTTCTGCTTCTGTGGGTGCGTTTTCAGAGGGAACAGCTTTAACAGGATGCTCTACGGAACCGCATACCGGGCAGCATTCCCCTTCAACAAGCCGTGACGCCAGAATTCCAGCCTGTTCATCTAAAAAATCTCTTTCCAATTGAGCAAACCGCTTTTTAGCTGCTTCCCACCGTTGGAAGGATCGTTTATAATTCTCTTGAGCCACTATAAGCTTTTGGTTCATCTGGTTCCATTGAGAAATACCGGACAATAATTCTCCGGCCAGTTTTTGCTTATCCTCAGTCTCCTTTATTTGGCTTTGTAACTTCTGTTTATTTATTCCCAGATCAGTTAGTGAATCCAGTTCTTTTTTTAGCTCTTCCAGTAAAGCATCAGATATTCTGAGCTTTTCCATATTGTTTACCAAACCTTTATTATGTACACTTAACTGCTTTTCTTTTGCATCCATCTCATCAATAGTTTGCTGCAGTTCTCTATATTGACCTAACTTATCTTTTGCAGATTGAATAAGTCCTACCTTTTTTTCCAAATCAGGCTGTTTTTCTGTTTCAATATCCAATACTCTTTGGCAGAGTTTCAATTCTCCTAAATTTTGACCCCATTCTTTCTCTGTTGTCAGAAATTCCTTATAAGTTTTATTATATTTTTCTGCCTCGGCCAATAAATGATTTACTTCTTCCAATCTTTTTTCTGTATTTAGTAGTTTTTCTTCCCAATTTTCCCTTAAAGCTTCATCTGCCGTAATAATGCTTTCAATAAATACCACTGTTTCTTCTATTGTCACCAGATTGGATTGTAATTTAATTTCAGCCAGTTCATTGCTGAAAATTCCTTCCTCCTCACAGACTATTTCCTCTATATACTGGCAAATACTTTGTTTTAAGCGCTCATAATCATTCTTTAATGTTCCGGCTTCACTCTTTAATCGCTCCTGTAAACGCTGATAAGCTTTTGTTTTAAAAATATCTCTAAAAATCTCACTTCGTTCTTTAGTAGAAGCTAGGAGAAGCTTCATAAAATCACCCTGGGCTATCATAGCAATCTGCTTGAATTGTTCTCGATCAAGTCCTGTCAAAATCTCTACGGCTTCAGTAACCTTTTTTCCATTAGTTAACACACTGCCGTCCGGATAGATAAGCTCCGCTTCTGCTTTTTCCGCAGTAAAGCCGTTTCCCCGCTTAGCCGGGCGCAAATATTCGGGATTCCTTCTAATCTTGTATTCTTTGCCTCCATACTGAAACAACAATTCTACATAAGTTGGCGTATTTTCATCTGCATATTTACTGCGAAGCATGTTGGTCTCCCGGCTGCTGCCACTGGCTTCTCCGTATAAAGCAAACATAATGGCATCAAATATTGTTGTTTTTCCCGCTCCGGTATCTCCGGTTATTAAATATAGTCCCTTGGTACCTAATTGGGACAGGGCCATTTCACACTTGTCCGCATAAGGACCAAATGCCGATATAATCAAATGAATCGGTCTCATTTTTCATCCTCCACAAGCTGTTCCAGTAAATCAGAAGTAAATTTTCGCTGCGCTTCTGACATAAGCTGATTGTTTTGCTTTTCATAAAATTCTTCGAATAATTCCAAAGGAGATTTCTTTTCTAATTGCTTTGCTCCGTCAATTACGGTTTGGCTCTGAGTTCGTTTGTTATCATAATCCAGCTTCATGATATTAGGATAAATACTGCGCAGCTTGCCTACAGCATCAGGAACATCTTCTTCATCAGTCAGAGTAATATGCATATAATTATCCGTGTCTAATTCTTTATAATAATCTCTGGCGGTGATTTCAAGATAACTTCCTCTAATCTCTCTTAAATCTCTTTTCGGCACAAGGGGAACTTGCCGAATATGTACCTTACCTTTTTCAGCAAGTTCCACCACAGTCACTGACTTTTTGTGATTAGCTTCTGAAAAAGAATATTTCAATGGAGTTCCGGCATACCGTACTGTTTCTTTAATAATTTTCTGAGGTCCGTGAATATGTCCTAAGGCCACATAATCAAAGCCTTCAAATAATCCCGCATCTACGTTGTCTAACCCTCCCACTGATAATTCTTCCGATTCACAGCACACTGCACCTGTTACGAATTGGTGGCATATTAAGACGTTCCGATGCTGAGAATCCATCTTTACATGCTCTATGACTGCTTTTACTGCATCATTATGGGTTTCAATGGCAATATCGGGATAGTAACGCCTGACATACGCCGGTTTAATAAAAGGAAGCATATAAACCCTAATCATTCCATGGGCATCCTCAAGTTTGACTGATTGAATCTCTCCGTTGAAAGCCGGACTGATATAAACCTTACTGTTTTTCATCAGTCTGCCTCCGAAAGAAATTCGCTCAGCGGAATCATGGTTACCGCTTATTGCAAAAATGAATAGTTTTCTCTCTGCTAAACGAGCCAAAAAATCATCAAACATTAACACCGCCTCTGCGGACGGTATGGATTTATCATAAATGTCTCCTGCAATTAAAACCCCTTCTGGTTTTTCTTCATCAATAATTTCAATTATCTTCCCCAATATGTATTCTTGATCTTCCAGCATAGAAAATTCATTTACGCGTTTTCCTAAGTGAAGATCGGAAAGGTGGATCAGTTTCATTGGTCCCTCCTGAGCTTTTTTATATATTTTAACATTTTTTATGGGAGAAATATAAGAATTGATAAAAAAATTAATCTCATTCTTCATTTTCTAGCACAAAAGTTACTTTCCACTCTCCTTCTGTATACATACCGCTTGTAACAAAATATCCATATAAAGAATAATTTTCAATTTGAGATTCCGGAACATTAAATACTTCTTCATTATAATCTATTCGCTCCGGGACATCCGGGTTTTCTATAAAACCAACACTGTAATCACAGGTCACTTCACTTCCCTGTTTATCCTTTAATATAAAATATCCATGGTTACCTTTTTTTAAATTATTCTCTGCCGCAGTTTGTATATGAAGCATCCCATCTATATAGCCAATTCCTGTGAAGTCTAAGCCTTCTATAGGAAATTCCCTGGGTTCAGAGGGTTTAAGCACATTTATCTTTTTATCCATATCTGAAATATAATTTTCATAATATGAGCCACCGCCGCCATTTA
>DKLE01000272.1 GCA_002455605.1 Firmicutes bacterium UBA6648 | reverse complement strand
TGATTGATTTTGAAAAAGGAAATATGATATTGGACGGCCTAGTGGTCAATGATATAATTCGTACACCGGAAGCGTCAAGAATGGCTTCCATATGCTCTGCTTTGCCGGAGGTCAGAAAAAAGTTAGTTGTCCTGCAAAGAAAAATGGGACAAACCAAAAGTGTTGTAATGGACGGAAGAGACATTGGCACCAATGTCTTACCGGATGCCGAGTTTAAATTTTTTATGACTGCTTCTGCTGAAGAAAGAGCTCAGAGAAGGTTTCAGGAATTAATTGAAAAAGGAGAACAGGTGGAGTTTTCTCAGGTCCTTAAGGATATTATACAAAGAGATCACAATGACACGACACGGGAATTAAATCCTCTCAGAAAGGCAAAAGATGCCGTAGAGCTGGATACAACAGGGATGAGTATTTCGGAAGTAACCGATAAAATAATTAATTTGGTAAGGTGTGGAAGATAATTTCACACCTTAAATATATAATAATTGGAGGTAGAAAAGTGGCAATTGTTAGACCTTTTAAAGCAATAAGACCAGATAAAGAATATGCAGATAAGGTAGTGTCCTTACCATATGATGTAATGAACAGAGAAGAAGCAGCAAATATGGCTGACGGCAATCCGTACAGTTTTTTGCATATTTGCCGTTCTGAGATTGATATGCCGGAGCAGGAAAATCCATATGAGACCTGTGTATATGAAAGAGCTAAGGCAAATATTGCTCAGAATTTAGAAGATGGTATATTTGTTCAGGAAAGTAAACCGGTATTATACTTATACAAACAAGTGATGGACGGCAGAGTACAGGTGGGAATTGTGGGCTGTGTTGCTGTGGATGATTATATCAATAATGTCATCAAGAAGCATGAATTTACCAGAGTAGAAAAAGAAATTGACCGAATCAATCATTTTGATATTTGTAATGCCAATACGGAACCTGTTTTTTTAACTTATCGAGACAATAAAAAAATCAGAAGTATTGTGGAAGGCTGGATTTCCAGCCATACTTCTTTATATGATATGAAAACTGCCGATGGTATAGAGCATATCCTGTGGACAGTGGATGATGATGAGATCATTCAGGCCTTAACTGAAATTTTTGGAGAAATTCCGGACTTATATATTGCAGACGGACACCACCGAAGTGCTTCTGCATGCAAAGTGGGGTTAAAAAGGAGAGAAGAGAATCCGGATTATACCGGAGAAGAAGAGTTTAACTTTTTTATGGCTGTTATTTTCCCGGATAACGACTTAAAAATATTTGACTATAACAGAGTAGTAAAAGATTTAAACGGAAATACCGAAGAACAATTTTTACAGAAAGTACAAAATGCAGGCTTTGAAGTAGAAGAAAAGGGACATGCGGTGTATAAGCCGGAGGGAAAACATATTTTTGGTATGTTTTTAGAAGGTAAATGGTATAAAATCGCAGCAAAATCGGATATTATACCGGAGCATGTGATCGATTCTCTCGATGTTTCTATTCTTCAGAATAACCTGCTTGGACCGATTCTCGGAATAGAAGATCCGAGAACGGATAAGAGAATTGATTTTGTAGGAGGAATCAGAGGTCTGAAAGAATTGGAAAGAAGAGTGGAAACAGATATGACGGTCGCTTTTGCCGTTTATCCGGTAGAAATTTCAGATTTGCTGGCCGTATCGGACAATGACATGGTGATGCCGCCCAAATCCACCTGGTTTGAGCCGAAGCTGGGAAGTGGATTATTTATTCACAGATTGTAATTTAATCCCTTAAAAAGAAAAATAAACACTCCTCCACGCTGTCAGAAGCTTATGGAGGAGTGCTTTTGGTTAGGGCTTTAGATAATCTCTCAGTTTACCAACCGCTTTTTTTTCTATGCGGCTGACATAAGAACGGCTGATACCCAGTTCTTTGGCAAGTTCACGCTGCGTCAGAGGCTCTTCTCCTGAAATGCCGTAACGTTTCATTATAATTAATTGCTCACGCTTGGTTAATATGTGGGAAATTGCATTATAAAGAGACTTAACTTGCATTTTTAAATGGATATCATCTAAAATGGCATCTGGATCGGATCCCAGTATGTCGTTGAAATTAATTTCATTACCATCCTTATCCGTACCTATAGGCTCTGTTAATGTGACAAAATAGATAATAATATATAGAATAAATTTTAAAAAAATATTGGAACAAATGTAGTAGATAAAAAGACAACTTTTGGAGGAGGCAAAAAAAATGAATTATGTAACCCATTCTTTCGGAGGAGTGGCTGCCGGACTAGCAGTAATTGCTGCGGCAAGTGTAACGGATCCTGTTCAGCAGACTGCTCTTATGACAGGAGCTGTGCTTGGTTCCCTGTTTCCGGATATTGATCACAGAAAAAGCTGGATAGCTCATAAGGCTCCTATTGCAGCAAATATCATGGCAGGGCTGTTTAAACATAGGGGCGCTATACATACACCTGTTTTTGTTTTAATCGTTGGTGCTGCCTTAGGCCTCCTGAACTGGGGATGGCTGCGGGAGTTCAATTATCTGGCAGCATATTTTATTCAAGGATTTATACCGGGAATGATATCTCACTTAATTTTAGATACCTTGAATGTTCAGGGCATCATGTGGCTGTGGCCCATATCCGATAAGAGATTTCATATCCTCCGCATTCGGACAAACAGTGCCATGGAAGCAGTGGTATGCATGGTATTGGGAGCGTGCTTATATGGTCAGTATACAAAAATATTCTGATCAATGGGTGATTGAGATGAGTGTTACGAACTCTGATATACCCTGTTAATAAATAACAGGGGTTTTTTATGGTTAAAATCAAAAATATCATTGACACCTTTTCATTTTCATGCTAATATATCATATAATTCAGATAGGAAATGTATGAAAAGGAGAAGCGGTATGTATACAATTATGAATGATACCATCACAGAAAAAATGATAATGTCTTGTTGTGCTGGTCATATGTGCTGTATGAACCATCAATTATTTCCTGTGTATTGGATCGTCTGATTTATAGTCTGTGTGATATATGATGAGGGATTATAAAAGGCAGGTACAATAGCGTACTTGCCTTTTTCAGAATAAGAGAAGGAGAATTGTCATGGAACCGATTATTGAAGTAAAGGATCTTTCAAAGGTGTTCAAATCTGAGGGCATATTGGTAGAAGCATTACAAAAAATCAATTTAAAAATACATAAAGGAGAAATTTACGGTATTATCGGGATGTCAGGTGCCGGAAAAAGTACGTTGGTACGATGCTTAAATTATTTGGAAAAACCTACAGAGGGAACTGTCCTGGTAGAAGCAGAAGACTTAGGCAAGCTGGCTGAAAGAGAACTTCGGCAGAAAAGAAGTGAAATTTCTATGATTTTCCAGCATTTTAATTTATTAATGCAGAAAAAAGTAATCGATAATATTGCTTTCCCCCTTCTTATTCAAGGCGTACGAAAAAAGGAAGCCAGAAAAAGGGCAGCAGAGCTTTTGAAAACAGTGGGACTAAGCGATAAAGCGGATGCTTATCCGGCTCAATTGTCGGGCGGACAAAAGCAAAGGGTAGCTATTGCAAGAGCACTGGCACCTAATCCAAAGATTCTGCTGTGTGATGAAGCAACCAGTGCATTAGATCCCCAGACCACCGAATCTATTTTAGAGCTGCTCAAGGAAATCAATCATAAATACGGGATTACTATTGTCATAATTACCCACGAAATGGCAGTGGTGCGAAAAATTTGTACCCATGTGGCCATTGTGGAAAAAGGCAGAATCATTGAGCAGGGAAATATGACAGACATTTTTAACCATCCAAAATCAAAAAAAGCCCGAGAATTAATAATTGGTCATAGGGAAGAAGAACTTTGGACGGGAGAAACCCGTCAGAGGGACCGCTTAGAGAAAACAGATAAGCTTCGGATTGTATTTTCCGAGAACTCTGCATTTGAACCAGTTATTGCAAATATGGTATTACAATTCGGAATACCTGTGAATATTTTAAAAGCTGATACGAAGAATGTTGGAGGGGTTGCCAAAGGGGAAATGATTTTAGGAATTCCAAAGGAGAGGAATATTCAATTGGAAATGAAAGCTTATTTGGCGGCACATGGCTTGGAAATAGAGGAGGTTACGGATGATGATATGGAATAATGAACTGACCAATATGCTGATAGTAGGCATTGGAGAAACGGTCTATATGACTTTAGTATCTACTTTGCTGGGATATCTGTTTGGCCTTCCCATGGGAATCTTACTTGCTGTTTCCGATAAAGAAGGACTTAAACCCAATGCATGGATTTATAAAACTTTGGATTTTATAGCCAATGTAGTAAGAAGTGTACCATTTTTGATTTTATTAATTGCATTAATCCCCTTTACGAGGGCTGTAGTGGGTCAGAGCTATGGATCAACGGCAACCATCGTGCCGTTAGTAATTGCTGCGATGCCTTTTATTGCGAGAATGGTTGAGTCTTCAATAAAGGAAGTGGATCATGGAGTAATAGAAGCCGCCATGTCTATGGGAGCTGGAACCTTTTTTATTATTACAAAGGTTTTGCTGGTAGAAGCAAGAACCTCTATTATTGTGGGGGCTACCATTGCCATAGGAACCATTCTTGGTTACTCTGCTATGGCAGGCATCACAGGCGGCGGAGGACTGGGGGATATTGCCGTCCGTTACGGGTATTATAGGTATGAGACTAATATCATGATAGTCACCGTTATTCTGTTAATTTTAATCGTTCAATTGTTTCAAACGGTAGGCATGAGAATCGCCGGACGTTTAGATAAAAGAAAATAAAAATGGAGGAAATTATTATGAAAAAAAGAATTATAGCAGGAGTTTTGTCAGTGGTAGTAGCTGCAGGGCTATTGGCTGGGTGCGGAAGCAAAAATGATAAAAGCACAGATGATGCTGCTGAGCCTGAATTAAAAACCATAAAGGTAGCGGCGTCAGCAACTCCTCATGCCGAGATTTTGGAAGAAGCCAAGGGGCTTCTAGCTGAAAAAGGATGGGATTTAAAGGTTACGATATTTAATGATTATGTTCAGCCGAATGAAGTGGTAGAAAGCGGAGATTTCGATGCAAATTATTTCCAGCATATACCTTATCTGAATAGCTTTAATGAGGAAAAGGGAACACATCTTGTTGATGCAGGAGGTATCCACTATGAACCCTTTGGAATTTATCCGGGAACTAAACAAAATCTGAAGGATTTAGCCAAGGGTGATGTAATTGCTGTACCAAACGATACCACCAATGAAGCAAGAGCTTTGCTTTTGTTACAGGATAATGGGGTGATTACGTTAAAAGATGACGTTGGTTTAGAAGCTACCGTTAACGATATCAAAGAAAATCCCTATGGCGTAAAGATTGAGGAACTGGAAGCAGCACAAGTTTCAAGAGTAGTCAAAGAAGTAGCCTTTGTTGTTTTAAACGGTAACTATGCTTTAGAAGCTGGTTTTTCTGTAAAAAATGATGCAGTAGCATATGAAAAATCTGATTCAGAGGCAGCAAAAACTTATGTTAATATTATTGCTGTTAAAGAAGGAAACGAACAGAATGAAGGAATAAAGGCTTTAGTAGAAGTATTGAAATCAGATAAAATCAAGCAATTTATTAATGATAAATATGATGGTGCAGTGATTTCTTACGAAGAATAGCATTCATAGGAGAATTCTAGTATGGACTTTGAATTTATTGTAGAGTATATACCGCTTTATGTTGAGGCAGCGAAGCTTACATTGAAAATTGCATTCATTGGAATTATCTTATCTATTTTGGTAGGTTTTGTCTGCAGCCTGATTAAATATAAAAATATACCAATTCTCAGCCAAATCGTTAGTTTGTATATTGAATTATCCAGAAATACACCGCTGCTGATCCAATTGTTTTTTCTTTATTTTGGGTTGCCAAAACTGGGAATTACCATAAGCTCTTTGGGCTGTGCAATTATTGGTCTTACCTTTCAGGGAGGAAGCTATATGGAAGAGGCGTTTAGAGCCGGACTGGAAAGTGTACCAGTGATTCAGACAGAATCAGGAACCAGTTTGGGGTTGACAGGAATTCAGGTTTTTCGGTATGTGATTCTACCCCAGGCAATCTCTACCTGCATCCCAGCTTTTTGTGCCAATATCATATTTCTCATAAAAGAAACTTCGGTTTTTAGTGTTGTAGCGTTGGAAGATTTAATGTTTGTAGCAAAAGATTTAATCGGTATTTACTATAAGACAGATGAAGCACTGTTGATGCTGGTGATAGCCTATCTCATCATACTGCTGCCCATATCGATTATATGTTCCATTTTAGAAAGGAGGGTTCGATATGCAGGATTTGGGAATTAGTGTACTTTTCCAGGGAAATAATTTTCTGAGACTTTGCGCAGGTCTTTGGGTTACCTTTCGAATTGCTTTGATTTCAATGGGATTATCGATTCCCTTTGGTCTTTTATTCGGTATGTTGATGAATGTAAATCAGAAAATAATCAGGGGTCTATGCAGAATTTATTTAGAGTTTGTCCGCATTATGCCGCAGCTGGTTTTATTGTTTATAGTATACTTTGGAATGGCTAAAGCTTTCGGAATTAATATGCCTGGAGAGACTGCGGCAGTTATTGTATTTACCTTTTGGGGTACTGCAGAAATAGGGGACTTGATCAGAAGTGCATTGATTTCAATACCCAAGCATCAGTATGAAAGCGGGTATGGGCTTGGCCTCACAAAGCTGCAGGTGTATTTCTATGTTATCATTCCCCAGATTATCCGAAGACTGCTTCCTCTGGCAATTAACCTATTGACAAGAATGATTAAGACTACTTCTTTAGTGGTGTTGATCGGTGTTGTAGAGGTAGTAAAAGTAGGAAAACAAATTATAGATGCTTCCAGATATACTGTTCCTACAGCGGCTATTTGGATTTATGGCGTAATTTTTATAATGTACTTTGTAATCTGTTATGTATTCTCTAAAATGGCAGGTACATTGGAGAAAAATTTAAAATATTAAGGCAGGGCAATATGAACCAGGAAATTTTACTGCAGACGGAGCATCTGCATAAATCTTTTGATAAGCAGGAGGTTTTAAAGGACATTTCTTTTTCTTTATCCAAAGGGGAAGTGGTGGTCGTAATAGGGCCTTCCGGCTGTGGGAAAAGCACTTTTCTTCGCTGCTTAAACGGATTAGAAATAATTGACGGAGGAAAGATTATTTTTCACGGGGAAAAAATTTCAACTCAAAAAAAGAAAATGCACCTGATTCGTCAGAAAATAGGAATGGTGTTTCAGAGCTATGATTTATTTCCCCATCTTACAATTATGGAAAATATTCTTTTGTCTCCGTTGAAGGCTCAGCGAAGGCAAAAGCCAGAAGTAGAAAAGGAGGCCACAGAGCTTTTAAAAAGAGTGGGGCTTTTAGAAAAAAAGGATGCTTATCCCAGACAGCTATCCGGAGGACAAAAGCAAAGAGTTGCCATTGTCCGATCCCTAATCATGCATCCGGATGTTATGCTGTTCGATGAGGTAACTGCTGCGTTGGATCCGGAAATGGTAAGAGAAGTGTTGCAGGTGATATTGGAATTGGCAAAATCCGGAATGACTATGCTGATTGTTACTCATGAAATGGAATTTGCCAGAGCGGTGTCTGACCGAATCATCTTTATGGATAAAGGTGTCATCGTGGAAGAAGATATCCCGCAGAATTTTTTTGAATGCCCGAAGACGGAAAGGGCAAAACAGTTCTTAAATATGTTTCATTATGAGGCATAGTAAGTGAAATAGAATTTATGATAATGAATAAGGAGAGAATAAAATGAAAAACAAAATAGGTGCAATTTTATTAACAATCATTTTAATGGTTGGTTTGTTAGCCGGCTGCGGACAGAAATCAGAAGGAACTGAGGAAAACGCAGAAGAAAAAGGTTCCGGAAAGGCTACGGCAAGAACATTGGATGAAATTAAACAGGATGGAAAGATTAAAATCGGTGTATTCAGTGATAAAAACCCCTTTGGATATGTGGATGAAAATGGGAAAGTTCAGGGCTATGATGTTTATTTTGCAAAACGAATCGCAAAAGATTTGCTGGGAAGCGAGGATGCGGTAGAATTCGTATATGTAGAAGCCGCCAGCCGTGTAGAATATTTACAGTCTGGTAAAGTGGATATTATACTGGCTAACTTTACTGTTACAGATGAAAGAAAAGAAAAGGTTGATTTTGCTCTTCCATACATGAAGGTGGCTTTAGGCGTGGTGTCTCCGGAAGCTAAGCTGATTACTGATGTTTCCCAGTTAAAGGATGGCACTTTAATCGTTGTAAAGGGCACTACAGCGGAAACTTATTTCTCAGAGAAGCATCCGGAGATAAAGCTGCTAAAGTTTGATGAATATCAGGAAGCTTATGATGCATTGCTGGATGGCAGAGGAGAGGCGTTCTCAACGGATAATACAGAAGTGCTTGCTTGGGCACTGAACAATAAGGGATATGCTGTAGGTATCGAATCCTTAGGAAATACGGATGCCATTGCTCCGGCAGTTCAAAAAGGAAATACGGCGTTATTGGATTGGATTAATACTGAAATTAAATCACTTGCTGATGAAAAGTTCTTCCATGCTGATTATGAAAAAACATTGAAGCCGGTTTAT
>DKLE01000196.1:429-2649 GCA_002455605.1 Firmicutes bacterium UBA6648 | reverse complement strand
CGAAAGCAATACGCACCATAAGCCTGATTCCCGTCATTAGTAATCAAGTTTAAAAGTTCTGCATAGAAAACTTTTTAAGAGCGGATTGAAAAAGGCTCCCCCAAACAAGCATTTTTGCAACGTAAAAATGGCAGGTGTGCCCACATCTGCCCTGCTTGTCGGTTATATGTTTCCCAGGAGCCTGCAACCAAACTGCCGGATAGCAAAAAGGGCAGAGACACACTATTCCCCGCGATCTGGCCTTGACGGGGAACGAATCCTATATCGGCATGAGCGTGGACCCCACGTTGAACGGCAGTCTCCCGGTCTGCCGCTGGAACAGTAGCAAAAATAATGTGGCGGTGACAGAATTCGTCGTCACAGACTTTACCCAAGTTGGCAAATCAGGCGTGTCCGCTTGATTGTCAAAATAAGGCAACATTTAAGATTTATTATTTTTATCGCTAATCTCCCTGAAAGGTCGCGTCTGCGGTCTTTCAGGGAGATTGATCGAATAAAAACGGATGGTAAAATCTGATAACACATTGCGGTGCAATGATTACATTGTCAAGACGAATGAACCGCCCGCTTGTCTGCCAGTTCTGCAATAAAAAGCTTAAAATATTGCTTGTCGCCATAAAAAACGAAACCATTCACTGTAATCCATGAGTCGTTAAAATAATATGAGGCCATTGTATCTTCGCTTTCTATGTCAATTTTATATGACCACCCACCAGTTTTAATTGGTATTTTGGGAATACAGAAATCATATCAAAAATTATTTAAATATGTAATTATTGAATGCACTTGCTCTTTTTCGGTAAATTCCGCTTTGTTTCCGGTATTTCCATCTCGGATTTTTACCGATTCAATGGTTAATACATTTAAAGAAAGTTCATATGTTGTAAACACACTGAAACGTGTTGCTAGAAACGAAATGTATATTCCAAGAATGGCAATTTCCCCCAACGCCAGAAGTATGATATACCTTTTTTGAAAGGACTATATCAAATTTTTTCTGGCTGCAATGTTCAAACACGAATCCACCCTTCCCAATAATCATCACCAGAAGCAGAGGCCAATGTCAAAGGGGATCCATCAAGACGGTGGCTTCCCCTTGACAATCATGATTCAGCTGAGTACCTAAGAACTAAATCTTCAGATAGAGTAAAATTATTATATTGCTCGGAACCAGCAATTGTACTGTTTAAATCAACAAGGAAATTTATCATCTGCTTGTCATTGACATCAAAACTCCCGATGAGTGGTTCGGCTGCCGCTGATTGATATTTTTCGCTGTAAGTGGAGGTTCATACGCATCAGTATCGTTGCGAATATGAACAAACCGAATATATCCGATATCATGGTTTATGATAATAAATACACTGCTGTTCTGAAGACTTATTTCTTCGACTACGTTTTCCTCAGTCTCGTTAAGAGCCGCGAAAATATCACTTGTGGAACTGCATTGTTGGGAATTCAGGGTATTGTCTAAGGCGTCTTCACATCCCAATATCAATACGGAACACATAATCCAAACAGTCAAAATGAAAAGCTTTTTTATATTATTGATACTTGGGATAATATAGGCCATCAGCATATGCACGAACCTTTTGAGGAACAATTCCAGAGACATTATAGGTGTCAGTAAATGTGCCATTATTATATTCTGTTACGACGGTTCGTACGCCATTTGTGTGTCGCATCATGGGAACAAACATAATTCTTGCGGTTTTTCCCGCACCAATGTTAATAGTCATGCCAAAACTAGAGCTGTTCTCCGCAGATTTCGTATATGACACTCCCAATGTTGCAACAATTATATCTTTATAGGAGGCTGACAAGGATACATTGGCAGTAAGTGTTTCTGAAACTGCCTGGCTTTGCCCATAAGAAATGGAGCCCCCAGTCTGTCCGCCCTGCAAAAGGCCTGTAACCGCGTATTCTTTAGAATAAACTAAATAAGTATTACCGCTACTTTCTTGATATTTAACAGTCCGAATATAGAGAGGTTGTACGATATTTAAAGTATCAGGCGCTATGGTGACGGGGGCTGACAACGATTCATAGTATGCGATTTGTGCAAGTTCATTAGACTGCACCATACGCAGGTCTTCTTGCGAGAGTCCAAACAGCTGCCCGTTTACAACAAGCACAGCAACAACATTTTATTTAGAAATATCAGCCGCAAACGCCGGAACGCACAGCGTCATGCACATAACCAGCGCCAGAGCCAAACTC
>DKLE01000196.1:0-164 GCA_002455605.1 Firmicutes bacterium UBA6648 | reverse complement strand
GCATCGGTCTGCTCCTTTCGCGCTCCCGGTGATATGGGATTATTGATTTTCCGGCGGAACTACCTACGGAATCAATTTTCGTTTACCTACTGCATGGGACTCGCCTTTTTTTATGGAAAGCCGTAAGTATCGTGTAGAGCTTTCTGCAAAAGTAATCCGCGTTT
>DKLE01000031.1 GCA_002455605.1 Firmicutes bacterium UBA6648 | reverse complement strand
AGAACAGCTTCGTGTTATACAAGATGAACTTGGACAGACTGAAGACGTGGAGGATGAAGCAGACAGCTGGAACAAGCAGCTAAAGAAACTGAAGCTCCCTGCTAAAACTGCGGAAAAGGTAAGTAAAGAAATCAAGCGTTTCAGCAAATTACCGCCTTCTTCAGCAGAAAGCAGTGTTATCAGGACCTATGTGGAAACCATTTTGGCTTTACCGTGGAATAAATCTGCTAAATCCAATATCGATTTGAAAAAAGCGGAAAAGATTTTAAATACAGATCATTACGGATTAGAAAAGGTCAAAGAAAGAGTGCTGGAATATTTAGCTGTAGTGCAGCTTTCTAACAGCATTAAAGGACCTATTCTGTGTCTGGTAGGGCCTCCGGGTGTTGGAAAGACTTCTATTGCAAAATCCGTAGCCAGAGCGATTAACAGAGATTTTGTCAGGATGTCTTTGGGAGGCGTTCGAGATGAAGCTGAAATCAGAGGACACAGAAGAACTTATATCGGAGCGATTCCAGGTCGTGTCATATCCAGTATTAAGGATGCGGGGACAAACAATCCGGTATTTCTATTTGATGAGGTAGATAAGATTGGTGCAGATTTTAAAGGCGATCCGGCTTCTGCCCTATTAGAAGTTTTAGATCCGGAACAGAATAAAGATTTCATGGATCACTATCTGGAAATTCCTTTTGATTTGTCTAAAGTAATGTTTATTACCACAGCTAATACAATTGATACAATTCCGAGACCATTGCTGGACAGAATGGAAGTAATCCATGTTACAGGATATACCGAGGAAGAGAAAGTAAATATCGCTGAAAAGTACCTGATACCTAAAAAAGTCAAGGAGCACGGTATAAAACCTACCGATATAAGCATCTCGGAAACAACTATTCGTGATCTGGTAAATTATTATACGAGAGAATCCGGAGTGAGAAATCTGGAAAGAGAGATTGCTAATTTATGCAGGAAGGTAGCAAGAAAGATTGTTACGAATAAAGAGAAGAATTACAGAATCACGCCAAAAAATCTGGAAAGCTACCTGGGCAAAAAGAAATATCGATATGACATCGTTCAAGGTGAAAACGAAATTGGTGTTACCACCGGCCTTGCTTGGACTATTGTAGGGGGAGATACTCTTTTTATCGAAACCACATGTATTCCGGGGAGCGGCAAGCTTGTGCTGACAGGCCAGCTGGGAGAAGTGATGCAAGAATCCGCTAAGGCAGGAATAAGCTATATCCGCTCCATTGCAGGTAAGCTGGGCGTAGCTGAGGACTTTTATAAAACTCAGGATTTGCATATTCACATTCCGGAAGGAGCTACCCCGAAGGACGGGCCTTCTGCCGGTGTTACTATGTGTACAGCTATTATTTCAACCCTGACGAATACCCCTGTCAGAAAAGATATTGCTATGACCGGAGAAATAACTCTTCGAGGCAAGGTTTTACCTGTAGGCGGTATCCGAGAAAAAGTTCTTGCAGCTCATAGGGCGGGAATTACAAAAGTTCTTTTACCGGCTGACAATGAAAGAGATATTGAAGATATACCTGCCAATATCAGGAAAAAATTAGAGTTTGTATTAATAAAAACAGTAGATGATGCTCTTGAACATGCACTTGTTAAGTAAATAACTAACTGCCAAGAACATTGAAAAAATTAAGGAAAAGTGATATGATTATAAAAAAGGCAGATATTGAGGCAATTGCTGTAAAGCCCAATCAATATCCCGAGGCAAATGTGCCGGAGATTGCTTTTGCAGGACGCTCCAATGTGGGCAAGTCCTCGCTTTTAAATCTTTTAACTAATAGAAGAAATTTGGCTAGAACCAGCGGCAGTCCGGGTAAAACAAGAACCATCAATTTTTATAAAATCAACGATGAATTTCGAATTGTGGATTTGCCCGGCTACGGCTATGCAAAGATTTCAAAGTCACAGTCTGCAGGCTGGGGAGAAATGATGGAAATGTATCTGGAAGGCAGGCCGAATCTTTTAAAGGTAATTCAGTTGGTTGACATCAGACATGCTCCCTCAGCGCAGGATGTTCAGATGTATGACTATTTAAGACATTTTGGTTTAGATGGTATTGTTATAGCGACAAAGGCGGATAAAGTATCCTCCAATGAAAGGCAAAAGTGTATAAATACCATTAGAAAAACGTTAAAATTGTCTTTAGAAGATAAGGTTATCCCTGTTTCAGCCCTAAAAAGGACCGGATATGAAGAACTTCTTGATGAGCTGGAACAGCTCATTACAAATGATTTCGGTGTAACTGAATAGTGATAGTATCAGAGGAGAGCCTAGATGTATCAATTTATTGGTTACAATGTTATATTAAAAAGGATTAAAGCCATAAAGTTTATGATGAAGGACAAATCCGTACCCTTTAGGAAAAAGCTTTTAATTGCATTGGGTATCATATATTTGTTCCTTCCAATAGACTTGATTCCGCCTGTGCTTTTTCCTATTGGCTGGATCGATGATTTACTGCTGTGGATTTGGATTTTATGGCATTTAAAAGATGAACTGGATAAATATTGGCTGGGAGAAAAGGCCGAAGATCTATCAAAGAAATATAAAGACAAAGATATTATAAATGATGCAACTTATGAAGTTAATGTCCAGGATAACGAGGAGTCAGACTGATGGAAAATAATTATGAAGATAAAATAGGAACTGTAATGATTACACAAGAACAAATTCTGAAGAGAGCGGAAGAAATCGGAGCTCAGATTTCCAGAGAATTCGCCGGTGAAGAAGTTCTTGTAGTGGGAATTTTAAAAGGTGCGGTTCTTTGGATGGCAGATGTGGTAAAAAACATTAAATTGGATTGTGCTATAGATTTTATGGCTTGCTCAAGTTACGGAGCATCAACGAAAACTTCAGGGGTAGTAAGAATCTTAAAAGATCTGGATACTTCAATCGAAGGGCGTAACGTGGTTATTGTAGAAGACATTGTGGATTCTGGTATAACATTAAATTACCTAAAACAGAATCTGGAAGGAAGAAAACCAAAGTGCATCAAGATTTGTTCTCTTCTGGATAAACCTTCCGGGAGACGTATTGAATTGGAAGCTGATTACGTAGGATTTACGGTAGAAGACAAATTTATTATTGGATA
>DKLE01000084.1 GCA_002455605.1 Firmicutes bacterium UBA6648 | reverse complement strand
TTAATCTTACCCTGGTTATTAATTTCCACGCCGACTGCTCCTTGCGTATCGTTTCTATAGATATACGCCCCCTCTTGTTTAATTCTGTTTAAAGTCTCCTTATTGGGATGACCGTAAGTGTTTTTTCCTACTTGAACAATTGCAATTCTTGGCTGAACAGCAGACAAAAACAGCTGTGAACTTCCGTATTTGCTGCCATGATGAGCAATCTTCAATATATCAGCCTTCATTGCACTGCTCAAATGTTCCTCTACAATCGCCTGCTCCGCTTTGCTGTCTATATCCCCAGTCATAATCACAGAAACTCCATTAAAAATAATTCTCATCACTAAACAAGCTTCATTTTCATCCTCTTGATTTTTCATGATCACTTCATATTCCTGTTCTGATTTTTTATTGGGATATAAAACTTCTATAATCAAATCTTTTCCGAACTCCAACCGCTGCCCTGCTGCTAAATAGACAAAATCTTCGGCGGCTACTCCGATCCGTTCTTTCACCTGTGCTTCTATTGCTTGGTTGCCCTCATATACGCCGACCTTTTTAACCGCTATCTCTCGTGATAAAGAACACAGACCCCCGACATGATCCGTATGCAGATGAGTAACAATAGCCATATCAATTTCTTTCACTCCATTTTTCAATAAATATGGAAGCAGTAATTTCTTGCCTACATCATAACGGCTGCTTCCTCCGCTGTCGATTAATATATTTTTTCCTTCGGCAGTTTTAATTAACAGGCAGTCCCCTTGTCCCACATCCACAAAGGTAAGCTGAACCTGCTCAAATCCATCTTTTAATGAGTTTCCGAAAATAAGGCTCACACTTATCACTACTGCAATCAATTGTCCTATAAGCTTATATTGCTTTCTTTGCCACATGATACGGAATATTTCTGTTGATGAAAAAAATAATATGCTGTAATAAAGGAGAATCCCCCATAAGGGAGGACTGGTAACATACTGGTAAGAAACTTTTTCAATGAAGACCAGGTCATTTATAAAAAGCAGTAATTTAGAAACAAACTCCGCCGCAATCCCTGTTATTTGAAAGGATGCGTTTACAAGACATAAACCCCCTCCAAATTCATTTCCAATTACAGAAAGAACAGAAAAAAGCAATAAAAGTATTCCTAAAGGAATAAGTATACCGGATATAAATATCACCGGAATATTTGCAATAAAAGCACTCAGGGACAAATAATTAAAAGCAAAGGCTGAAATGGGCGCCATTCCTGCTTGGACAGCCAAAACAGAGGCAATACTTTTATTCCAGATTCTTTCTGCAGCAGGCAGCAGAACTGCCAAAGAAAATATAGCTAAAAAAGAAAGCTGAAAACCTAAACTTAAAAGGGACATGGGATTGAAAAATACCATAACTGACATAGTTACGGCACTTGACGTGAACATATCATATTTGCAATACATGTATTTAGAAAAGATATGCAGCATTATCATAAAAAAAGCTCTCATAACAGATGCCGCAAAATTCGCTAAGGAAACATAAAAAAATAGTACAATAACAATTATTATGTAAAACTTTATTTTTCTTTTTCCTCCCAGCAAGCCATTTATACAACTATATAAGACACCTATATGGAGTCCGCTGACCGCCAGGATATGGCATATGCCATTTTTTTGAAAGGAATCATAGACCTCTTCTTCCAATCCACTGCTGTCTCCAAACATCATTCCCATTAATAAAGCAGCCACTTCATCGTCAAAAAAACCATACACATTGCCCTTAAAGTCATTCTTAATTTGAGCAATCCCATTCAAATATGGACTGTCTATCCTCTCGGATGCCTGAATATTTCCAGGCACTACAGACATGATTACAGAAATGTTCTTTGTTTTTAAATAGGTCTTATAATCAAAGGTTTTCGGATTTCTTCTTCCTGAAGGAAATTCTATGAAGCCTTTTACCTCTATACTTCTGCCCTGAAGCTTATAGCAATCTGGATAAGAACCGTATATGTTAATCAATATTTTTTCTTTTTTCGGCAGACTGCCTGTCTCCTTGATTCCATGAACCAAAACTGTAAGTTTATGATTTTCATCATCCTTTTCCGCCGCTGACTTCACCACACCGCAAATACTTACATATTCTCCTTGATAACCCTCCAATATGTTTATCTTATTCACATAATGATGATACTGAATTGCTCCTGCCAGACTCAGTAAAAAGGCAATAAAAAACAGACAAAGATGCTTTTTCTCCCATCTCAGCCTGTTATTTTTATAAAAGTGCAAACAAATTAACATTGCCCCTGCCATGCAAACAGCAACAATGAAAAAGATAAAATAATTTAATTTCAAAAATATTTCCGCTGCCATGCCTATTACATAAGCACCGCAGAGAAAAGCTACCGGCCTTCTCAAATTATCTCCTCCAAGAAAAGCCCTATTTTTATCCCGAAATTATTTTACCATATTTTTACATTCAATTCAATACTACAGCGTGTTTTTTATTTTGGATTGACCGCCGGAATCGTTCTGTGCCCCAGCCCGACTACTACTTCATTTAAATACATCATACCAATGCTCATAAAAATACATACCGTAATATGTTCACCGCTTCTGCATATGGCAATTTTGCCTCCGCCGTTTAAGCCTATGGCTTTAGCAATAATCTGAGCCTGTGCTTCTCTGGCCGCACCTGCTACAGCACCATCCTGTACGTGCTCTTCCTTTATTATCCCTGATTTTCTGGCTATAAAAATTGCTCTTTCTATCACGATATGAGTTGCGTTAATAATATCCCCGCCGATATCCACCGCCGCCGCTTTTATATTCTTTTGAGCTAACTCTTCTATCTTCTTTTCTTCTTCTGATCGGTTGGGCGTAATAGCCAGCCCGATTGCAGCTCTTGCCACATCTATGCTATCATACATCGATTTCTCCTCCTTCAGTAACTCCCCTGCTATATATTTTGCCATAAATCAATAATAATGTCAGCAAAAACGTAAAAAATGTAGCCGTAAATATAAACAAATTATTAAGAATCTCTTTGAAAATAGAATTTCTTTTGCCTTTTCTTTGAACTATGCTATAATAAAATAGAGTTTTTGTATGGTAAGGCAGGTGATATTTTGTCAGACGAAAATAATAAAAAGAATGAAACCAGTGAAGATAAATTACGAAAAATAGATGAATTCTTTAACCAATTTGAGGAAAAAACTAATAATGATCCTACAAATGTTGAAGACTTCCTTTTGCGATTTAACGAAATGGAAAAACAACAGCAGACAGAAAAAGAAGAAATTGAGGCTAGACGAAAAACTCGAATGGATCGGCTTAACGAAAAAAAGAACAATAAGCAAAAGAGAGAATTTTTATTCAATCGAAAGGCCTCAACGATTCTAAACAACGAGGAAAATAATATGGAAAAAAATACAGCTAATACAGCCAATAAGAAGAAAAAACATAAGCTTAATTTAAAAAAGTTTATTCTATTTTTATTCGGATTATGTTTACTTGGAGGTGTGGTTTTAGGCGGATTAGTATTATCAATTATAATAGATGCCCCTAAAATTAATCCAAACAATATTTACTCACTTTTAAGTGAAAGCTCTACGCTATACGATGATCAGGAAAACGTTATAGACAACCTGACATCCTTCTCCAGTGAAGGAACCAGAACAAACGTTGAATATAGTGAACTTCCCCAAAATTTGGTTGACGCCTTTATCTCTATTGAAGATAAAACATTTTTGGATCACCACGGTTTCAACTTCGTCCGAATCCTTGGAGCGATTAGGGACAGCTTTACTTCCGGTAAAATCAGCGGTACAAGTACTATTACACAACAGCTGGCTAGAAATTTATACTTAACCGAAACAAGAACAGAACGTACATTGACTCGAAAAATAAAAGAAGCTTATTATACGGTATTATTGGAAAAACACCTTACTAAAGAAGAAATTATAGAAGCCTATCTTAATACAATTTATTTGGGCTATAATTCGTACGGAGTTCAGGCAGCTTCACAGGCTTACTTTTCCAAAGACGTTGAAGATTTAGATATATTGGAATGTGCAGCTTTGGCTTCGCTCCCGCAGGCTCCGGACTCTTATGCAATTATAAAGAAAATATATCCGGAAAATATTACTGATCCGAACTCCGATAATATCCTATTAAAGAGTAATGTTTTTTATTATGTTTATAATGACATATCTGCAAGCCGTAGGGAAACCTGTTTAAAGCTTATGAATGAACAAGGCTTTATTTCGGATTCAGAGCTTTCCGATGCACTGGCAGATAATCTAAAGGATCATTTAAAGCCAAGCTCTGGTTCTACATCCGAATTTTCTTCTTATTTCGCGGATTATGTGGTAGAACAGGTAACTGCTGCACTAGTAGAGGAAGGAATGTCAGAAGAGGCAGCAAAACGGATGATTTATACCGGAGGATTGAAGATACAAACCACTTTAAACTCCCAGATGCAAAAAATTGCTGAAAATGAATTCTCTAATAATAAAAATTTTCCTAACGTAGCAAATCTGAAAAAGGATAAAAGCGGTAATATTATCAGTGATTCAGGCAGTATTATGTTATATAATTACAATACTTATTTTCAATCAAATGGCGACTTCACACTTAATTCAGACGAATACAAAAAGAATTCAGATGGTTCACTTGTCATATATAAAGGAAAAAGATTAAATATTTATCCCATAGAAGTACAGGGAAAAACCGATTACAATCTGGAATTTAAGAACCTGTATACCTTTGAAGATGGCGTTTTCTACAGCATCGGCGGTGGTGTCGTAGCAATTCCTGCCGAATATAAAACAAGAGACGCCGATGGAAATTTAGTTATATCTGAGAAGTTGTTCAAGGATATGCCTAAGATCTTTAAATCAACCTCTAAAGGTTTAGCAATATCCAGTGACTATTACACCCTCAAGCAAAAAGTAGTTCAGCCTCAATCAGCTATGGTAATATCGGATCCATATACCGGTTCCATTAAAGTCATGGTAGGCGGCCGAAACACAGTGGGCAGACTGCTTCATAACAGAGCTACAGGCACTAGACAGCCTGGTTCATCTATCAAGCCGATTGGTGTCTACGGACCTGCTCTGCAGGCTTCTGTGGATGCATTAAACAGCGGAACGACCCTGAAATTCAGTGACAGTGCCGGAGTTTCAAAACTCTTCGGTGATTACTTTACTGCTGCCAGCGTAATCGATGATACACCTTTAATCGTTCAAGGCAAACAATGGCCAAAGAACTGGTACTCCGGTTACAGAGGCTTACACACTCTGAGAGCCTCTATTGAACAGTCGGTTAACGTAAACGCAGTAAGAGTCTTCCAGCAGCTGGGCGTTCAAAAAAGTGTATCCTTCTTAAAGAAGGTCGGAGTTTCCACTATCGTAGAATCCGGAAATGCTAATGACCTGAATGCAGCAGCACTTGCTCTGGGAGGTATGACAAAAGGAATTTCTCCCCTTGAAATGTCTGCGGCATACAGCGCTTTTGTAAATGACGGAAAGTATACAAAACCAATGGCATTTACTAAGGTTACCAATAATCGCGGCGAAGTCATTCTAGAAAATACACCGCAGTCAACACAAGTTATGGATCCGGGCGTAGCCTTTATTATGAGGGATATGCTGCGAACTACTGTAACCCACGGCATAGGTTCCAGAGCCGCTATTTCAAACCAGCCCGTTGGCGGTAAGACCGGTACTACCACAGACAACTATGATGCTTGGTTTGTCGGCTTTACCCCTCAATATTCCGCCGCCGTCTGGATTGGAAACGACGTTAACATCGAGCTAAGCCAGGGAAGTGCATCTGCCGCAAGGCTTTGGAGCAATATAATGGGTCAGGTATGTGCAAAGCTTCCGACGGAAAGCTACCGTGCGAAACCAAGCAATGTTATCAGTGTTACTATTGATACGATAAGTGGTAAATTACCGTCTTCACTTAGTTCATTAGATCCAAGAAATACTCAAAAAAATACCGTCCGCTCAGAGTATTTTATCAAAGGAACTGAACCAAAGACTGCAGATAATGTTCATACCTCTGTAACCGTATGTGCAGAATCCGGCTATCTGGCCACACCGGCTTGCCATGCAACGAAAACCGTTGTAGGGGTCAAACGGCCATATACAGTAAGCTCTGCTGTTGGAGATATCAATTATGAAGTGCCTCATTATTACTGTAATCTTCACAATCCGGACACCGCTAAATATCCGGTAAACCCTAGCGGAAAACCAAATTCCAACTTTAACGGAACTGAATCACCGGGTAATTCGGAAGAAAACGGTGAAAATAATTCGAATAATAACAATGGTAATAATGGAAACGGCGGGAACAACGGAAACGGCAATAACTCAAACGGTAATAATAATCCATCATCTCCCAATGACGGAAATACCGATGAGAACGGTAACAGTACAATACCGGACTGGCTGCTTCCACATTAAAAAGTGTAAGCATAAAAAAATCGGCTCCTTAGGGAGTCGATTTTTTATGCTTACTTACAGTCATATATAATCGGCAGATTTCTGATTTGGGGATCGGTAACGGAGTGCATCACATCATAACAATGATTTTGGAGGAAATTATCCGTTCCCCTGACAATCTCCTGCCTGTTTAGTTCTTCCCTGATTTTGATACAGACTTCTTCAACGAGCTGAACCTTTTTCGCCGTATTCTCTGAGATGTCCGGAAGAAGCACTAATTGCTCCAGTAAACCTTTTACGTCTTTTAATAGGGAGAGATTGTTTATTCCTCTAAACATCCATTTATAAAACGGAGTATATTTTCTGTTTAACAGATAAATGGCGGAAACAGCCGCTTGTACAAATTCACTACAGGCCAGATAGGCAGCTGCAAACTCTCCTCGCTTCATACAGCGCTCGTAGTTATATTGACCGGCCTGTGACATCACTGCCATTCTGGCAACAAGCTTTTTCAGAAAAATATCTTTTGGGTAAAATTTTAATAATTCATTTCTGGTTGCTGTAAATTCTCCCAGGGGATCCTGGAACACCTTTCCGCTGACAACTGTACACAAGCTGTTTTCGGGGATAAAAAGCCATTCCACATTATTTCTAGGAATGCC
>DKLE01000265.1 GCA_002455605.1 Firmicutes bacterium UBA6648 | reverse complement strand
ATTGCCTGTAAATCTGTTTTACTTGTAAATATGATACATTTTTGAATAGAAAAATAAATGATAAAAATTTAAAAGACAATAAAATTTAAATATATTAAATCTCTTCAGATTAAAAGCTAGTTAAGATTTGTAGGCTATCTTTTTTCAATCTCTTTAAAACCAGTAATATCCCATTCCATTATATATCGGTTATGTCCTTTTCCGTATTCATTTCTGCTGTATTCAACAGGTTTAAAACCAATATGCCGATATAAACGGATCGCCGGTTCATTCTCCACATCAACAGTTAAACTTATTTTTTTGAAGTCTTGCTCCAATAGATTTTCTGCTATAATTTTTAAAAATTGACGGCCAAAACCATGACCCTGTATTTCCTTATCTATGGCAAAATCAAAAAGATAAGCCTTTTCTGTATTTTCCCAATCCCTCATAAAAATTGCAAGTCCCATAATATCTGTTTGATCATCTTCTTTAAGAATATAGACACTGCCATGGCGAATTTGTGGTACCAATCCCCATTCATTCATCCCAAGCTCTCCAAATATATTGAGCCCAAAACTTACCATATTGTCTAATAAGGATAAATCAAAATCCTGAACCAGATATACTTTGCAGCTGCTTAAATTAAAATCTAAATTTTTAATAAATTTCTGCGGCAGACGATTAATTTCCTCTAACATATTTTCAATCATATAAAAACCCCTTTCATTTCATAGTTAACAATTGTATATTTCCTCCTTTCTTTTTGGCCGCCGAAATCGAAATAACAGAAAAAGCTACGGTAAATCCGTAGCTTCTTTTTCTTGCACACAAAAAACGCGTATATAAAATATTATACTTCTTTTCTCATGCTTACGAGATTAGCTGACGGATTCGGGCAGAAAAGTACCCTACACAAAATCTGTGATTCACCCCATAAATTTGGTTCTCCCGTTCAATTTCTTGACTCAGCAACACATATCTTTATTTTATTTTTAGTTATTTTAACATTTTATACATTAAAAGTCAAATCTGAATTGTCAGATATCTTCTTCCACCTGTCCATTTACTACATAAAAGGTTTTTCCTTTAGGCAGCGTGCTTTTCACTTTTTCAGAAAGTTCCGCAGAAGTTATAAAAAGCTGTATATTGGAAAGGGAATTGATTAAATAGTCCTGACGTTCTTCATCCAGTTCAGATAATACATCGTCTAATAGTAATATACAATCCTCTTCTGTTTCTTCTTTTATCAGCATAATTTCAGCTAATTTCAGCGATAACGCTGCTGTTCGCTGCTGCCCCTGAGAACCATACTTTCTGATATCAATTCCATTGACAGTTATTTTAAGATCATCACGATGAGGTCCTACGCTGGTATTTCTTCTAAATAGATCTTTTTCTAAATTTGATCGTACTTTTTCTAAAAATAAATTTCTTTGTTCCTCTAAATTTTTCATAAAGGGAACATTAGACTCATATTGAATATGGAGTGTTTCTTTGCCATTAGTAATATTTTTATGAATTTGTCCGCTTATTTTATCTATTTTTTTTATAAATTCTGCTCTCTGCAATATTATCTTTGATCCATATTCGGCCAATTCCTGATCCCATATTTCTAAGAGAGAAATTTTAGGTGCATTTTCCTTCAACATGGTATTTCTTTGGAGCAAAACCTTTTTATATTTTGAAATATTATTAAAATACATAGGTCTTATTTGGCATAACTCTCGATCAATAAATTTTCTTCTCTTTTCTGGCTCTTCTTTGACAATTTTTAAATCTTCCGGAGAAAAAATTACTATATATACATTTTCAAGCAGCTCAGAAATCTTTTTGATCTTGCGGCCATTCAGTTTAACAGCCTTGCTTTCTTTGCTTACAGCCATTTCAACACATATATCCTCGTCCTTCTTTTCTGCTTCTATTTTGATCCTAAAAAATTTACTTCCAAATTGAATCATTTCAAAATCATTTGATGTACGAAAAGACTTTCCAAGAGAGGACAAATATATAGCTTCTATGAGATTTGTTTTTCCCTGTGCATTATTTCCCAATATTAAATTTACATTTGGATGAAATTCCACATTCACACTCTCATAATTTCTAAAGTTCTGCAATTCTGCTTTTGTTATGTACATTCTTAGATCTCCATATAACAAAGGCTGTCATAAATGACAGCCTAACATTCATTAATTTCCTGATAATCTTACAGGCAATATCAAATATACAAACTCATTTCCTTCTATTGGTTTAACTAAACAAGGACTTATGCTTGTATTCAGTTCCAGATTAATATTTTCATCATCTATTACTTTCAGCACATCAATTAAATATTTGGAATTAAAGCCGATATCCAGCCCTTCACCATCTATGGAAATAATTACATTTTCCTTTACATTTCCTTCTTCTGATCTTGAAGTAATAGTCATATTATTTTCTGCTATAGAAAGCTTAACCAAGTTGTTTTTACCTTCCTTGGCAAACAAAGAAGCTCTTTCAATACTTTCAAGGAGATCCCCTCTGTTAACGGTAACAGTTGTCTTGCATTCTTTTGGAATAATATCTTTATATTTTATGAATTCACCTTCTAATAGTCTTAAAACAATCCTGGTTCCTTCTAATACAACAACAGCTTTTTTATTGTCTAATATAATACCCACATCTTCATCTTCTACTTCAGAAATAATTTTGCTTATTTCTGATAAGATCTTAGAAGCGATAATAATTCTTTTATCTTCCAGGTTTTTCATTTCTTCTTTAACAACAGCCATCCTAAAGCCGTC
>DKLE01000233.1:10147-12188 GCA_002455605.1 Firmicutes bacterium UBA6648 | reverse complement strand
AGACTGTTTTCAACAGCTTTGCAGCGAATGTGGTTTTGATGAATCTAAAATTATTGCAAAAATCTTAGATGTAATAAACCGCAGAGGAAAGCTTCATAATCCTTTTACCAATACTGCCGGACAATTTTACGGCACCATTGAAGAAATGGGAAATGAATTTCAGAAGAGTTCACAGTATCAGATAGGAGACAGTATTTTTTGCTTGACAACGATGACAGCACATCCCATTTATATCGATAAAATTCATAAGATCGACTATAATTATGGTGAACTCACCGTAACGGGTTATGGAATTGTTTTTATGGGATCGCCATTAACAACAATTCCTCCCGGACTACAGTTGAATTATACGATGGCAACCTTTGATGAGGCTGCCAGTTTATATAGTATCCACAATGTGGCCGATGAAGGAAAACGTTATCTTATTATTGGGAAAGACTTAGTTTCAAGTATAACCTATGTTTCCTCAATCAAGAAAGCGGTTGGTGATAATTGCTATATTACAGTGATTCTCGATGAGGATGGAATAGGAACGCTTACGCCCAAGCAAGTTGAGCACGAACTGAAAAATTGGGTAAATTCCTTCTATGTGCTTAATGTTGCTCAGCCAATCAGCTCGTCAGAAGCCATTATAAAAGAAGAAAAAGAATTCTATGATATGACAATTAATTGTGAGGATCTTTTGGGTTCAGAAGTTTTAAGTGTTATTCTTACACAGCATAAGGGAAAACTATATTTCACAAGTCTAAAGAATGGCTATACCCAATCAATTCTCATAGCAGAAAGCATGAGCAAGGAACTGGAAACTTATGTGCTGGGCCAGTTTATTATTGGATATGAGGAATTTACCTTCGATTTGCTGCTATGGATTGCAAAAGATCTAGACAGGATCAATAAGCTTTATGAATCACAGGCAATTACTTTTCGTCAGGGAACAAAAAAAGCCATTGCTGCTTCTACAGAAAAAAATCGAAAGGTAGATGATTTCATTTTCAGCAGCTCCGCAACAAAAATCTTGGTAGATGAAGCTTTAAATATTGCTCAATATGACTGCAACATCATCCTTCAAGGAGAAACCGGTGTCGGCAAAGAGAAAATTCTTGATTTAATACACAAAAACAGTATTCGTAAAAATAAGCCATGTATCAAAATCAATTGTGCAACTATTCAGGAAAACCTCGCAGAGAGTGAATTCTTCGGATATGTGGCAGGCTCTTTTACCGGAGCACAGGCTGCTGGTAAAAAAGGATATTTTGAGCTGGCTAATGGAGGAATTTTGTTTCTAGATGAAGTGGGTACTCTTTCTTTGAATCTTCAGTCGAAGCTTCTTCGGGTTCTTCAGGAAGGCCAGTTTTATAAGGTTGGCGGAACCACCTCCGTCAGCATTAATGTACGGGTAATCTGTGCAAATAATGTACCTTTACGGCAGCTTGTAGAACAGGGAAAGTTCAGAGAGGATCTATATTACCGGTTGAATATATGTACAATTACCGTTCCACCATTGAGAGAGCGCCGTGATGATATTGTACCCCTGGCTGCAGCATTCCTAAACAACTATTGCAAGTGTTACAAGATTGACAAGGAGCTTGATCCTACGGCTCTCACAGAGCTTGTCAACTATGGATGGCCTGGAAATGTCAGAGAGTTGGAAAATCTAATACACCGAGCTGTAATCAGTGTAAAAGGTCATGTTATAATGGGAGGGGATATACAAGAAGTTTTAAACGAGAATATATACGAAGATCTGCTTGTGAATTTAAAACATAGTATGAGAGCTTCCTCATCAATGGATTTTGAGAAGATTATGGAACAGCAGGAAATGCAGCTGATAGAATATGCTTTGAAAAAGTTTGGAACCACTAGGAAAGCGGCAGAATTTCTTCACATGTCTCAACCTAAACTAATGCGGAAGAAAAAGAAATACAATATTCTGCCTTAGAAAAGAAAACGTATATAGATTCCGTTATGGACTACTTTTAATCCCAATAAAGTAATAAGCAAAGAGCTTTGAAACGACAATATTTAGTTGTAAGGAGGAATT
>DKLE01000233.1:9344-9931 GCA_002455605.1 Firmicutes bacterium UBA6648 | reverse complement strand
AATGAAAGAAATGCGCAGATCAGACAGATTATTAGAAGAATCAGAAGCAATGAGAATCTTAAATAATGGTGAATATGGAATACTTGCCACCGTAGATGTCGATGGGCAGCCATATGGAGTGCCACTTAGTTATGTCGTTAAAGATAACTGCATTTACTATCACGGTACCAATGCAGGAGGCAGTAAGCATGATAACATCTTAAATAATAGAAATGTTTGCTTTACTGTCGTAGGAGATACTCAAATATTACCTGAAAAATTCGGGACACTTTATGAGAGTGTTATTGCCTTTGGTGAAGCAGAAATCGTCGATGATGAACAGGAAAGGCATGCTGCTTTCAAAGAATTTCTTATAAAATATTGCTCGGATTATTTAATTGAAGGTGAAAAATATATAACAGGAGCAGGGGCGAAAGCAATGATAGTGAGAATAACTATTAAAAAGCTGACGGGTAAAGCAAGAAAGTAATATGTGAATGTCAAGGACACCTTAAAAAAGGTGTCCTTATTGTCGTATGAGATGGAATTTAAATGGAGGACTGCCTTCATGGCAAAGCAGTAGTTTTTTTATATAGAAATTTATGGTA
>DKLE01000233.1:0-9235 GCA_002455605.1 Firmicutes bacterium UBA6648 | reverse complement strand
ATAGAAATTTATGGTATGATGAATTTAAAAAGCGTTCTAATCTTTAGCGTTGCGTTAAAGAGGGATAGGAGGTATTAGTGTGACACGTTATGATATGGTTGTTGTAGGAAGTGGAGCAGGTTTAATGGTTTTGGAGGAAGCCCTGGATCAAGGATTAAAATGTGCCATTATTGAGAAAGCAAAGTTTGGCGGTACTTGCTTGACTAAAGGATGCATTCCATCTAAAATGCTTGTATATCCTGCGGATTTTATCCGGGAAATGGAAACAGCAGATCGAATTGGCATAAACACATGCCCTCCGGAAATTAAGTGGGATACCATATCCAAGAAAATGTGGGAACAAATCAATTACCACAAAAAAATTGAAAGCAATTTATTGGACATGCCCAATCTTACAGTATATAAAGGAGCCGGCTCCTTTATTGGACCTGACAGTATGGTCATCCGGTATCCAGACAACAGAACGGACGACATGATTTATGGAGATAAATTTATTGTTGCTGTAGGAGCCAGAAGCTTTATCCCACCCATCGAAGGCTTAGAGGATACCGGATATGTGACTTCGGAGAACTTTTTTGGGGAAAAATTCCCTCAAAGCCCTTGGAAAAGCCTGGCTATTATCGGAGGGGGAGCCATTAGCATGGAATTTGCCCATATTTTTTCTGCCTTTGGAACAAAGGTAACTATCGTTGCAAGATCCAGTCTTATCTTAAATAAAGAGGAAGAAGAAATATCTGAATTTGTCACAAAGCAATTTACAAACAATGGCGTTGATGTACTGACCGATAGCTCTGTTTTGCGGGTTTCTAAAGATCAGAGCTCAAAGCTCGTAACCGTGGAAAATCCACTGACCAAGGAGAAAAGGACTATAGCCTGTGAAGAAATCTTTGTTGCTTCTGGTGTTCAGTCTAATGCAGATACCTTATCTCTGGAGAATACTGAGGTGGAAGTTGATGAGAAGGGATGGATCCGCACCAATTCCTATTTGGAGACTTCTCAGAAAAACATTTGGGCACTGGGAGACATCAATGGGAAATATCAGTTCCGTCATAAAGCAAATTATGAAGCATTAATTTTAAGCAGAAATTTGTTCAGTACCAAGAAAAAGGAAGTCAGTTATGATGTTGTTCCATGGACGATATTTACCAATCCCCAGGTGGCCCATGTGGGTATGACGGAAAAAGAGGTGAAAGGCAGAGGAATTCCTTATAAAACTGCGAAAAATTATTATTCCGAAGTTGTAGGCGGCATTGCAATGGGCTACAGGAAGAAAGATGAGGATAACGGATTCATCAAAATGATTATAGGTCAGGAAAAGAAAATTCTGGGCGTTCATATCGTGGGACCTCAGGCAGCTATTTTATTGCAGCCTTTCGTATACTTGATGAATGAAGGATACCAGTGCAGGAAAAAGGCAGAAGCTTGTATCGGAAAGAAAGGGATTGAAGGATTGAGAATGCTGTGTCCTCAAATGGGTACTTATGCACCCATCAGTGATTCCATGGTGATTCATCCTTCTTTGAACGAGCTGACTGCCTGGGTATTTGAAAAATTTGATTGACAAAGTGTAGAAAACATTTGTCTCATAAATCCAATGCGGCGGCATCTGGTATAGATAGAAGTTTAAATATAGATAGGGGAAAGTAGTTATGCAATTTGAAGGTATATTAATAGGTGCAGCAGCATTTATGATGATAGGTACTCTTCATCCGGTGGTTATTAAGGCGGAATACTATTGGGGGACAAAGGTATGGCCGCTGTTTATGATAGCAGGCTTAATTTGCATCACAGCGTCGCTGTTTATAGGCTTGGTTGTGCTCTCCGCTATGTTGGGAACCTTTGGATTTGCGCTGCTGTGGAGTATACATGAACTTTTCCAGCAGAAGGAACGAGTAAAGAAGGGATGGTTTCCCAAAAACCCCAGAAGGTAAACAGTGGGAGTTTCTATGATTACAAATAAATTGATAAAACAGGGAATTGATTATATCCTCCAGCATTTAGAAGAGGAGATTTCCATTGACGATGTTGCAAACCATTGTCATTTCTCAAAATACTACTTCAGTAGGATTTTTAAGGCAGAAACAGGCGAAAGCATCTATGGCTTCATCAAGCGCTTAAGAATGGAGCAAAGTGCTGTAAGGCTCAAACTTGAAAAAGATAAGTCCATTACAGATATTGGCGTTAATTATGGATACAGTTCATCCAATTACAGCTCAGTCTTTAAGAAGCACCATAGGCTTTCTCCTGTAGAATTTCGAAAAGGTGTGGATGTAACCTATATAATTCATCCATTTTATCCAAACAATCTTGCCAGATTTCAATCCTTCGAGGAATATGATCAACAGATCACCATAAAAGAGCTGCCAGATTTCGTGGTCATTTATGAAAGACATATTGGAAACTATATTGAGTTAGATAAAAATTGGCGTGAATTCACAGAAAAATATAAAGATTATTTTAGAGAAGATACTCTCTTGATTGAAAGGTTCTATGATGATCCAGCCATTACAAGGGTAGAACAATGTTTATATGATATATGCATGACCGTTGATGAAAATTGTTCAATGGATAATGTTATAACTATTCCAGGCGGTAAATTTGTCATTTACCGTTTTGATGGATTAATAAAAGATATTTTTATTGCTTTTCAAGGGGTATTTAATATTTGGCTGGCGGACAGCGGGTATGAAATGGATGAAAGATATGGCTTGGATATCTACCGAGATATTGATCGAGCGAACATGCATGTTGTTATGGATTTATGTATACCGATTAAATAGAGCAAGAATTCAGAAGTAATCAAACCTATTTCTTACTATAATGAGACTGCGATTTGAATTTAAATTTCAGATCACACTCAATAAGAAAAATGGGGGATTTTAGTATGTTTGATATAAGAAGAATTCAGGAGCAGGCAATTTATGAAGCGGTGAAAAGTGTGTGTAATGATGAAGCAGCAAGAGAAATTGTATATGGAATATGGGAGTTGGATAAAATAGAGGATAATCCTACATGGGTAAAATCTACCATGAAGAGGTTAGAAAATAGTTTCGATAAGCAGATTGTTCAGGAGATTAGAAGGCAGTGTCAGTGCGGATATGGAATGGATGAAAAATTAGCACTGGTGAAAGAGCTAGTACAGTTATCATCCAATACAGAAGAGTTTGGAAATTTGGATAAGGCAAAAGCAGCTGGATTATTTTGCGAAAATGGGGAGCTTTATTTACAATTTTCTTTTTGTCCATGCCCGATGCTTACGAATGTAGATAGGTTAGATACTGATACATGGTGTCAATGTACGACTGGGTACAGCAAAGTTCTTTTTGAAAAAGCCTTTGAGTGCAAGGTAGATGTGGAGCTGTTAAAAAGTTTAAAAATGGGTGATGAAATATGCCTTATGAAAATAATTCCCCAAGGGCGTATCTGGAAATAAAATGGAGGAGATAGCTGTGAAGCAGAATATCAAAAATGAACTTATTCGTTTGCAAAGACAGATATTACAATGTCGATTATGCCAGGATACATTCGGATTTGAACCGCATCCCATTGTACTTGGGAAGCATAACGCCAAAATAATGCAGATCAGCCAGGCTCCGTCTAAAAGTGTACATGAGACTGGAAAGCCATTTAATGATGCCAGTGGAAGAAAACTTCGTCAGGAATGGTATGAAATATCTGATGAGGATTTTTATAATCCGGATAATTTTTATATTGTGTCAATGGCACATTGTTATCCCGGAAAGGCACCAGGAGGAGGAGACCGGCGTCCTCCTAAGATTTGTTCCAAGCAATGGCTTCTTAAAGAAATGGAATTAGTTGACAATGAAATATATATTATAATTGGGGGAGTTGCAGCAGAATTTTTCTTTCCAGGAGAGAAAATCACCGCATTAGCCTTTGAAGATAAACAAATCAATGGCAAACCGGCTTATATATTACCACATCCATCCCCGTTAAATATGAAATGGTTTAGAGATTATCCCGACTTTGAAGCAGAAAGAATCTTTAAGATACAGAAGGAAGTTCATAAAATATTAGGAATCAAAAAAACTACTTCATAATGCTATAATCTATTAAAAATTTCTCGTTTTTTGAGACCATTTTTCTTTGCAGATACATTCCAAAAGAAATGAGTTCCCATGAATCTCCATGCGAATTTAGGAAAATTGGGGCTAAATAGCATGGTATCACCAGTGTTTTGTAAGTTAATATGGTCAGCCAGACTTTCTATAGCTTTGCCGAGATTTTTTTGAGGACCATATCCTAAAGGAACATTTTCTATAAAGTTCAGCATTTCACCAGCACCGTGTCCAATTGCCTGACCGAAGCAAAGTTCTGAGCGGGAACACCAGTTTTTGAGGATTTCAATAGCTGTATGGGTTTGATTACCTTCATAAAAGCCGCAATTAAGGATTGCATAAACATATATTTCTTTCTTGCGTTGTTTTTTCATATAATCTTCTAATGTAATAAGCATTTTAAATAAATGGGAAGGGAGCGCATCAATGTAAAGGGGAAATGCCAATACCAGTATATCCATGTTGCAGAATTCTCTATATAAATATTCATTTACAGGATATTTGTTAATATGGTAATGTGATACCTCGTGTTCCGTATGAATAAGTGCTTCTAGTTTTCTGAGCATAAATGCGGAATTACTTTTTTCCGGTTTCGGACTTCCATTGATCATGGCGATTTTCATTGCAAGACTCCTTTCATGGATTGTAGATTGTTATGAAAATATACTTTGTTTTCAGCACTATAGAAGTTTATACCATTAGCTTCTACTAATGCTTTGGCGGTTTCCCGTTCTCTATCAGTCATATCTTCACCATAAAAATGTACGGATAGAATAAAGTTATTCTTATAGCGATTTTTATGTCGCGTTCTTCCATTCTTATTTGTGAAATATGGAAGCAAGTATGGAATGCTTCTATCTAAAACATTGCGAATAAAAGGACTGTAACTCCCATAAATACATTTGCTGATAATAATAAGCTCTTCACATTGCGAAAGCAGTTTTCCCATATCTTCATAGCCGTCTTTTAAAATACAGCGTCCGGGTGTTTTAAGCCAACATCCAAAACAGCCAATGCAATTATGAATCGTACCGTTATCAGATATCACAGTAGTATTGGGATTGTACATCTGCACAAAAGAGTTATATTCTTGCTTATCTAAGTCATGAATAATGATTTTCATATCTTTATCTCCTTTTGCTTTATAATGTTTGAAAAAACAGTACTCCAGTCTCCTGAATATTGAATGCCTGTATTGGTTGACAGAGAAGCGATACCATGAACAACAGACCACAAAATAATCAAATTCTCAGAATATTTTTCCTGAGGCAATTTTATCTCCTCAAACATTTGATAAGCTGTTGTTCGAAATAATGCAAAAGGGGGATAATCATTTGGACTTATATTATCTAAATCAATATCTACCCCTGAATGATAAAAAATAAATTGAAAGTACTGTGGATTTTCAATAAAAAAATCAATATATGCCTGCCCAAGGGATGAAACGGCTTTAAGATTATTTTCTGCGTGTTGGACGGACGAATGCAGTTTATTCATAAATTGTTCCGTAACATGGTCACACATGGTACTAATTAAGGAATCAATATCTTTAAAATGACTATATGGTGCAGTATGACTTACATTGCATTTTGCAGCGACTTTACGAAGAGAAAAATGCTCTAAACCTTCTTGATTTATTATTTCTATACCGGTTTCAATAAGTTGATTCCGAAGGTTTCCATGATGATATGAATTTTTTTTCACTGTTATTACTCCTTATTTACAATCTTTACACTGTAAAGATTGTATCGTAATTATTTTAAGCTGTCAATTGATTTTTTAGGGCTATTCGGTATGAAATTGAAATCTGATCATGTCGTATTTTTTTGCTGTTTATATAACATAATTTCTGATATAGTTATAGTTGTAATATTCCGAAAGATCATTCGAAGAAAAGGAGGAGTGTTCAATGATTCTATATAAGACATTGGATAAAACAAGCGATCAAATACTTCATCAAACCTTTATAGAAGCATTTTGTGACTATGAGATTAAAGTGGATTTGCCATTTTGGAAGTTTCAGCAAATGCTTCAAAGAAAAGGTTATCACCCTGAAATATCTATAGGAGCTTTCGAAAATGAAGCCTTGGTGGGGCTTGCTCTAAATGGGTTGCGAAACTGGAATGGGAAGACAACTGCATATGATATTGCAACAGGAGTCGTACCTGAGCGTAGAAGGAAAGGTATAACCAGCAGTATGTTTTTACATATTAAAGAATTGCTTCAAGAGAAACAAGTAGAACAATATCTGCTGGAAGTGATAGATTCCAATCAACCCGCAATTGAACTTTACCAAAAACAAAACTTCAGGAATCAAAGAGAGCTTTCCTGTTTCCTGCTAAATAAAAATCAATTTGTTCCTAGAAAAAACCATGAGGTGGAGGAAGTTGATCGGATTGATTTGGAACAAATGAAAGGTTTTTGGAACTATAAGCCTTCCTGGCAGAATTCTGTTGACTCCATCAATGCTGTTCCTGAAGCTTTTATTTATTTAGTGGTAAAGTGTGACAATGCCATTGTCGGTTATGGAGTAATAGATAAAAAGACAGGAGATATTCCTCAAATGGCAGTAAAAAAAGAATATCGGGGCAACGGTATAGCAAGCAGTATTATGGCTGAGATGGTTCAAGTCACAGAAGCGGAGGAAATATGTGTTATCAATGTGGAAGCTCAGCAGAAATCAGTTGAAAATTTCTTGCTAAAATCAGGATTTGCATATGACGGCGGCCAGTTTGAGATGCTTTTAAATTTATAATGTCCGTTCACAATTTTAATGGATTTAATGGAAAATGCCATATCTCCCTTGGATCAGTATAAATTATATGATATACTTACTCTAAAAATTTTAGTAGAGAAGAAGGATTATGTTATGCATTTTAGGTTGAATCAATACTGCGAACCAAACTTTTCATTAGATAAATTTACGAACTCTCCGGATGCAACTTTACAGCATGCGCCAAAGGATATGGTAGCACCTCTGGGGTTTCATGCAACATCTATTTTTCCTGAATATTATAAAATAAACGGTCAATGGCTGCTGGCTGAAGATTCGAGAATGGATTGCGTTGCAATATATGAAAACGGAAAAATATTTGTCAGAGAGTTTAGAAACATTCGCTGTGGTGATGCTATAGTAATGGGTCGTACAGAAAATTGTGAGGAAGGTATATACGTTCATACGGACTGTTTTACGTCAGAAGAAAAAAATAAAGAAGCTTTTTCTTTCAGGCAGGGAAGGAGCAGAGAAACTGGATTTTCCTGTGATTATGATTTTATAAATGGACTTTTGCAGCATGAAAAAGAAAACGGATATGTTGTTTGGGTTCTAGGGCCGGCTTGTACCTTTGACATCGAAGCAAGGAAAAGCTTTTCAAAATTAATAGAAAATGGATATGTTCATGCACTTTTGGCAGGCAATGCGCTTGCAACCCATGATCTGGAAGCCGGACTGCTGGGAACAGCCCTGGGGCAAGATCTTTATTCACAAAGGCCGCATTTTAATGGACATTATAATCATATTGATACGATCAACAAGGTTAATTTACATGGTTCTATTGCAAACTTTATCCATAAAGAAAATATTACTGATGGAATTATGTACAGCCTTGTAAAAAACAAGGTTCCTTTTGTACTAAACGGCTCCATAAGAGATGATGGACCATTACCAGACGTATATGAGCATACTTATAACGGCCAGGATTCCATGAGAGCACATCTGAGAAAAGCAACTACTGTAATCGGAATGGCAACAACCCTGCATACCATTGCGGCAGGCAATATGACACCTACTTATCGGGTTCTCTCAGATGGAACGATAAGGGAAGTTTATTTTTATACGGTGGATACTGCTGAATTTGCTGTCAATAAGCTTGGAGACAGAGGAAGCTTAGGTGCAAAGGGTATCGTAACAAATGTACAGGATTTTGTAGGGAACCTGTGTAAAGGTCTGAATATTTAAGCCCCAAAGGGGCTTTTTTTATTGTGCAGAATAAGAACATGCAGCTGGTTTTGTATTATTTAGATATATATCTAAATAATACTTGACATGATAATAAAAAATGATTATAATTCATTTAGATATTTAGAAAAGTATCTAAATATAAGATATAAAAGGTGGCGAAAGTTATGAAAAAACTTCGATTCGTTAAAATGAAAAAATTGAGGTGTTAAAGTGGGATTTCAAGAAAGTTTTAAAGCATTATCTGATTCTACCAGAAGGGAAATTTTGCAACTGCTTAAATCAGGCAGCTTATCGGCTGGGGAAATAGTGGAACATTTTGATATGACAGGCGCTACTATTTCTCATCATTTAACCATTTTAAAAAATGCCGGATTAATTGCTGACAAAAAAGTAGGCAAATATATATATTATGAATTGAATTTATCTGTAGTAGAAGAAGTAATGTCCTGGTTTGCAGGACTGAAAGAATAACAGAGTCAAAAAACAGAAAGGAATGGAGGAAATTATGGTGAAATCTTTATTTAACAGATATAATTTAAAAACATGGGTATTGTTTGTTATCGCTATTATAATAGCAGGCATCGCATTCCCTGAATTACCCAAACAGATACCAATGCACTTTAATGTGGCAGGAGAGATAGACAATTACGGCAGCAGATATATGATATTTTTAGCCCCTGCATTGATTTTAATCTTTCAGGTTATTGCAGAGGTTTGCCGGCACATTGATCCGAAAAAAGAAAATTATGATGTCTTTACGAACTATTATTATCAGATTATTTTTGCAGTGGGTCTTATGATGTTAGCCATAGAGGGCATAACGATTGCCGCGGCTTTTGGAAAAAATGTTTATGTATCCACTATAATGCCGGTGATGATAGGAGTACTGTTTGTATTTATAGGAAATATGATGCCCAAACTTAAGCATAATTACACTGTTGGAATTAAAACAAGCTGGACATTAGCCAATGAACAAGTATGGTATGAAACCCATAGATTTGCCGGAAAAATTTGGGTAATAGGCGGTTTAGTAGAGGTATTCACTGTATTTATACCTTCTTATTGGAAGTTCATTACATTTTTTACCGTGGTTCTATTGATGGTTATTATACCAATTGTATTTTCTTATATTAGATACAAAAACAAATAATGGAAATGCGTGCCTGTTACTATTAAAGCTAGGGCTGGCATAAAA
>DKLE01000283.1 GCA_002455605.1 Firmicutes bacterium UBA6648 | reverse complement strand
TTATCATTTAATGACAGCCCGTCCGCTCCTGCTTCTCCGTTGCCCCCCAGGGTTCACGCAAGAGTATATAAAAAACTGTTTTTTGCTTTCATCTCAGCATTTTCAATCATATCTCTGGAAAAACCGCTCTCTTCAGCAATTCTGTCTATCAGTGCCTTATCATAAAAAGGCACACCCATATCTTCTGCCAATTTCTGTCCGATTATTCTTCCGCCGCTTCCATAGGTACGGCTTATAGTAACTATTCTTTGCTTCATTTATAAGCACCTCCACTAATAGTAATCCGCTGCAGCGATTTTGTAAGTTTTTACAGCCTGTCCATTACTATATTTTAGATAATTATTTATTTTACCATAAATTGCTGACAAAAACTACTCTGAAATAAGAAATTTGCCTTTGCAGTAGTTTTAATAAATTTGTAAACTTCCCTATTATGCTCTTTCTTTTTTTAAGTATGCTCTTATATTGTAAACCTTAACAAATATTAAAGTTGACATTATTATTTTTTTCCTCTATACTGTTTTCTATGTTATTGATAATGATTTATAATTCAAATCTAAATTATGAGGTGAATCCAATGAGATATTCTAAAACAACTAATTTGATTCTCTGTGCTGTGTTTGCAGCTATTACTGCCGTAACTTCCGGCCTTGTTATTCCTCTGCCCTTTACTCCGGTGCCTATGACCCTTGCCACTCTATCGGTCATGCTCACCGGCGGATTTCTGGGAAGCAAGTATGGTTCTGTCAGCATGATTGTCTACGTACTCTTAGGCTGCTTCGGAGCTCCTGTTTTCAGCGGCTATACCGGAGGCTTAGATAAATTAGTAGGCCCTACCGGAGGGTACTTGATCGGATATATTTTGACGGCCTTTATTACAGGTATTATAATAGAGAAAATAAATAAAAAAAATAGTCTCTATATTAATACGGCTGCTATGGCCTTAGGGCTTTCTGCCTGTTATATACTAGGGACTTTATGGTTTATGATTTCTACGGGCACGCCTCTGTGGGCTTCACTGGTTTCCTGTGTCTTCCCATTTTTAATTGGAGATGTGCTTAAAATAATTGCAGGCGCTCTTTTAGTCAAAAAACTCCGCCCTGCATTGCATTAAGGAGGCGTATATGTCTGTTAAAGACGAAGTTTTGAAAACATTGGAACAAAATAGAGGCGCAAGCTTCTCCGGAGAGGCCTTAGCCGGTGCACTGGGAGTATCACGAGCTGCGGTATGGAAAGCAATTACTGCACTTCGCAAAGAAGGTTATCCCATCATGGCGGCCACTAACAAAGGCTATTCTCTGATGGAAAGCAGCGATCTTTTGTCAGAACAAGGGATTCGTCTTCATTTATGGGAGACTACCCATTCTTTAGATCTACACGTATATAAAACCATAGATTCCACCAATTTAGAAGCAAAGCGGCTGGCACTTGAAGGAGTAAAGCATGGTACGGTTGTCATATCAAATGAACAAACAAAGGGAAGAGGCAGACTTGGCCGCTCTTTCTATTCTCCTGCCTCTTCCGGAATTTATCTTACGATTCTTCTAAAGCCTAGTTTTGATATTTCCAAATCCGTCTTGATCACGACTGCTGCTTCCGTAGCTGTCGCCAGAGCTGTCAAGAGTGTATCGAACACAGAATCACAAATTAAATGGGTCAATGATGTATATATTGCCGATAAAAAAATTTGTGGTATTCTCACGGAAGCCATTACGGACTTTGAAACCGGTGCCATTGAATATATTGCCCTAGGGATTGGAATTAATTGCAGGATACCTGAATTGGGATTTCCTGACGACATAAGAAATAAGGCTGGTGCTATTGAAGAACCTTTCTCCCGCAACGAACTGGCCGCGGAAGTAATCAATCAGGTAATGGCCATTTATGACGATATTGAAAACAGAAGTTTCATTAAAGAATATAAAGAACGTTCTATGATTCTGGGAAGGGAAATTGAAGTGATCAAGCATTATAAGCAGAATCAGGAAGCTCAAAAGTCTGAATCCAAACCAGCCATGGCCTTAGATATCGATGATGACGGCGGTCTTATGGTGGAATATGAAGACGGTGCCCGAGAGGTTTTGAATACGGGAGAAATCAGTATCCGTTATTAGAAAGTGCTTCTTTCTTCTTTTTTATGGAATATTGGACTAGCAAAAAAATATATATGCCTAATATCCATTGAAAATAGTTGGCTGCCTTTATAAAAAAGTAACCAAAACTATTGTCCATTAACAATAAATAATAAATGAATTTATAAAATGATAAAAGTGCTAAAATACTTAGGATTGTCGTATTATATTTTTTATTAAACTTTAACGATATATCATCGGCTAAAAACCATCCTATTATCATACCTTTTAAGATATTTCCAAGCATACCGATTGTTATAACAGCCAAAATACTAGACTGCAAAGTGAGTGTTATATTATTTTCCCAGGATCCCATTATATAATAAATGAGTAAAAACGCTATGAAAGATATTGCCTTATTTATTATATAACTACTATATCTTGTTTTCATTTTACCTCCTTATTTTCAAACATATGTGATTCGCCACACTTATACATCAAAAATTTTTGCTCAGCTTTCAACTATTATCATAATTCTATGCATATACTTAATAATACAGAATAGGGGCAGTTTCATATACTGCCCCTACTTAATTAATTTAGCAAACTGCATCTAAAACCATTCTGTTAAATTCCCATAACCTAATGTTATATAACCATCTTTTGAATAATTAGATACCGTTCTTTTTACAGTATAATAAATTCTAGCTGCATTATATCCTCCATTTTGAGTATCCACATAATATACTTGTCCTGTAACAATATTCTTGACGGATCCCTTCGTTGGATAGTCAAAACTGCTACTTACCTGAAAACCATCACTTTTTTCAAACACACCGTATGCGTTATATAAACGGCCAAAATATTTATTATATAATTTAAGTTTACTGCATGTCATTTGTGGATCATTAGTACTTAAATAACCCCCTCTTACTTTAGTAATTTTATATCCATATTCACCTGATTCTACTTTAATTTTATCATAGATTATTTCACCAAATACTTTAACATCACTAAGAATATCTTCACTATAATCACTTAGTGAGCTCTTTGCTTTGACGTTATATGTATTATCAACAATTACAATTGCTCTATAAGTTTCAATGTTTTCATCAGAATTTATTTTCCTAACATCTTTAATAATATCTTGTTTTTCTAATGTAAAAGAATCTTGTTCTTCATTTACCAATGCTCTGGAAAATTCATTTTGTTCAAGCGCTTCAACATTGTTAGTTGAAATATTAAAATTGGGATCTTCGTTAACAACCCTAATTTTTCCTTGTAATATGCTCTCAACATAATTTTCTAAATCAATATCTTCTTCATAAACTTTTGTATTAGCAAATGAATTATTTGTCATACATAAAGTTAGCAAAAAACATAAACCAATTCCTAAAAACTTTTTCATTTTTTCTCCTTAAAAAATTGTAAAGCTGAAAATGGAATTATACTCTTCAAATATTTAATTAATGATACAATATTATTTTTTACATCTTTATTATATATTTATAAAACTATTATCAGATTTCTTAAATTATAATGCTATAAAAATAGCTTCACAATTCTTTGTACGTATTAACAATAACTTATTTATATCCTCCTCTCTTTATCGTGTTATATCTTTATTATAGTACAGATATAAAGTTAAGCAATTACAAATTATATACTTAAATTTACATTTTTCTACACTTTTCACGTTTAGTAAAACATAAAATTTACATTGTAGGGGGACAAATACTATATTTCTTACTAGGAAACATTCTTTATTTATCTCCTTAACTGATTTAAGAGTGTTTGTTATGAAATACTTAAAATTGACTGTTGTACATGCTTGCATAGAATCCGTTTTGACTCAGCAATTCTTCATGGGAACCAAATTCAACGATATCCCCGTGATTAATAACTAGGATGATATCTGCATCCCGAATGGTTGACAATCTATGAGCAATAACAAAACTAGTTCGATTTGCCATAAGTGCTGTCATTGCTTTTTGGATTTGTGCTTCTGTCCTCGTATCCACCGAACTGGTGGCTTCATCAAGAATTAAAATAGGCGCATCTGCCAAAAAAGCTCTGGCGATAGTAAGCAATTGCTTCTGGCCTTGTGAAATATTGTCTGCATCTTCTGTAATTTCCATTTGATAGCCTTTAGGCTGTGTCATGATAAAATGGTGTACATGCGCCGCTTTAGCGGCTCTACAGACTTCTTCATCTGATGCTCCCCTCTTGCCGTAACGTATATTATCCATAATACTTCCATTAAACAGCCAAGTATCCTGCAATACCATACCAAACATTTTTCTTAAGCCGGCCCTTGTATAATCTTTAATATTTTTACCGTCGATTATAATTCTTCCGCCATTCAACTCATAGAATCTTAAAAGAAGCTTAACAATAGTGGTTTTACCTGCTCCTGTAGGGCCTACTATTGCAATCCTCTGCCCTGGCTTCACTTCAAAGGTGAAGTCCTGAATCAATATGTGTTCTTCATCATATCCAAACTTCACATGCTCAAAACAGACCTTCCCTAACTGTTTTCTGTCTTTCTCATTAGAGGCTCGTTCTGCCTCGTCCTCTTCCCCCGCCGAAACAGGCTCTTCCTCTTCTTCTTCATCGAGGAATTCAAAAACTCGTTCTGCCGCAGCGGCAGTCGATTGAAGAATATTTGCAATATTTGAAATCTGTGATATGGGTTGATTAAAGGAACGCACATACTGCATAAAAGCCTGAATATTGCCGATTGAAACTACGTTCCTAATTGCCAGCCATCCTCCTGCCACACAGACAAAGACATATGCCAGATTTCCGGCAAAACCCACCAGCGGCATCATTGTCCCGGATAGAAATTGTGATTTCCAGGCAGACTCATATAGCTTTTCATTGATTTCATTAAAAGCAGCCACGGAAGCTTCCTCTTTATTGAAAGCCTTTACAATAAGGTGTCCGGTATACATCTCTTCTACATGCCCGTTCATTTCTCCTAATGCTTTCTGCTGATTTTTAAACTGCCCCTGAGAGAATTTTACTACCAATTTGATCAATCCCAAAGACAACGGAATGACGATCAATGCGGCTATTGTCATGGTAACACAGAGATAAATCATCATAGCCAGAACACCCACAATGGTTGCTGTACTGGTTATCATCTGAGTCATGCTCTGAGCCAAAGACTGGTTCACCGTTTCCACATCATTGGTTACTCTGCTTAATATTTCTCCATGGCTTTTACTGTCAAAGTATCGAAGAGGAAGTCTATCCATTTTCTCTGATATTTCTTT
>DKLE01000192.1:10010-15200 GCA_002455605.1 Firmicutes bacterium UBA6648 | reverse complement strand
GGGGAGTCCAAGAATACTCAGGGCGATAATGGAGGAACAAATTCATAGGTAAGAAGAAGAGGTGAATTCTTTATGTCAATTAAAGAAAATATCGAAGAAATAAAAGAAATAAAAAATGCAGCAGCATTAAAATCAGGGAGAAACGGAGAGGAGGTCCTTCTTGTTGCGGTGAGCAAAACAAGGACTCCGGAAGAAATCAATGAGGCTATAGATGCCGGAATTACAGACATCGGTGAAAATAAGGTTCAGGAAATAATGGACAAGTTTGATTCGGTAAAGCCTGTAAAATGGCATTTGATTGGACATCTTCAGACCAATAAGGTCAAGTACATTATTGATAAGGTGTCCATGATTCACTCTGTTGACTCCATAAAGCTTGCAGAAGAAATCAATAAAAGAGCAGCACAGCATGATCGGATTATGGACATACTGATACAGGTAAATGCTGCGCAGGAAGAAAGTAAATTCGGTATCACTACTGATGAAACGGAAAGCCTGATAAAAGAAATTTTAGAAAATTACTCGAATATAAGGCTGAGAGGGTTAATGTGTATTGCGCCCTTTGAAGAAAATCCGGATGATGTAAGAGTGTTCTTTTCTCAGGTAAAAGAACAATATGACAGGTTCTCAGCAATACAGCATGAACGATTAGACTTTAAATATTTGTCAATGGGAATGTCGCATGATTTTGAAGTTGCTATTGAAGAAGGCTCAAACCTTATCCGAGTAGGAACTGCGATTTTTGGGGCACGAAACTACAATAAAACCGTATAGGAGGTTAATATGGGACTTTTTGGAATGTTTAAAGATTTAGTAGGTATTGAAGATGTAGATGACGACGACATTCAGGAAGACGAAATTCAAGCGGCAGCTGCTGAGCTTGAAAGAAAGTCTATAGAAACAAGAAATTCATTTACAACTCCAAGACCGGAGATAAAGGAGCCAAAGGTGGTACCAATGCAAAGTAAACCGTTAACAGCAAATACCGTTCCATTTAAAATGGTGGTTATAGAACCTAAGGCATTTGATGAGTGTCCGAAATTAGTAGATAATTTAAAAGCTAAAAAACCGATTATTATAAATCTGGAAAAAATAGAATCAGACACGGCAAGAAAAATCTTTGATTTCTTAAGCGGTGCTACATATGCTTTGAACGGAAATGTTCAGAAAATCGCAAACAATATTTTTGTATTTGCACCGGAAAATGTGGACATTTCAGCAAACGTTGAACATAAGGGAATTGACTTCAGCGGAAGTCCAAAGAGCCCTTGGAGGTAATTTACCATGAAATATTTATTAATTAATGCAGTCAGCTGGTTTGGTGACATATTGATATTTCTGCTTTTGGGCAGAGCTGTTTTAAGCTGGTTTGTCACGGGTTCCTATAACAGCCTTTATAAAATCTATGAAATGGTTTGTAATATTACAGAACCTATTGTTGCACCATGCAGAAGACTTTCCATGAGACTGAACACAGGAATGCTTGACTTATCCGTATTTTTTGCTTTTTTTCTTGTTTCTATTGTCAGAAAGCTTATAATAACAATACTTTTAATTGTTTTGTAGGGTTGTATTAATATATAATTGGAAGGATTTAGAATATGATTACTCCATTGGATATACAAAATAAAGAATTCTCTAAAGGTGTCAGAGGGTATAGAGAGGAAGAAGTGGACAGCTTTCTTGATCTTCTGACCATTGATCTGGAGAAGCTGATAGGCGAAAATGCCACATTAAAAGAAGAAGTAAAACGCTTAGGTGATGAATGAGAAAAATATAAAGGCTCAGAAACCGCGGTGGTTGAAACCTTAGAAGCTGCCAAGGCTCTGATGAGAGATATTGCTGTGAGCTCTGAAAAAAGAGCGGAAATACTATTGAAAAATGCAGAGCTTGATGCGCAGCTGATAACAAGAGAAGCAAAAGAATCCATAGAAAGACTGACAGAAGAAAGTTCTAATTTAAGAAACAGATTTGTTACCTTTAAGTCTAAGTACAAGAACCTTTTGGAATCGGAGCTGGAGCGGTTTGATACCTTAAGCAATGAGATTTTTAATGAATTCGGTGATTTGGGAGTAAAAAATTCCTTACAAAAAACCGTTGTGCAAAATACTAAAGAAGAAAAAAAGGAACATAAAGCCAAGATCATCTCCGAATTTGAATCGGAAGTAGATGACTTAAAAAAGACAATGATAAACTTGAGAGTAGGAGATGGGGCACAGTAACTGCCCCATGTATTTTATATGTACTATATTTTAATTATTGCTGCTGTAATACTGGACCAAAGCGTTAAATATATGATCAGAACCAACATGGCTTTATATGAGTCTATTCCCGTTATAGAAGGGATTTTTCATATAACCTATATACAAAATACAGGAGCAGCCTTCAGCATGTTCAGCGGATATACGCGTATACTGGCTTTAATAACGGTTGGAATTACTATCGGCATATTATATTATTTGTTTCGCTTAAGGAAAAATGGACATTGGACTTTGATGCTGTCTCTGGCCTTAATAACCGCCGGCGGAGTAGGGAATATGATTGACCGCTTAAGCTTAAGCTACGTAGTGGATTTTTTAGATCTAAGGATATGGCCGATTTTTAATTTAGCTGATATATATGTATGCTGTGGGTGCGGACTTTTAATAATCTATGTATTTTTAATAGAGTCAAAGCTCAATGCAAAAAAGGGAATGTAGTTATGTGCAGTGATAATCAAATAACAATCATTATAGATGAAAAGTTAGAGGGGACCAGAATTGATATGGCCCTTTCTTTGGCTTATGAAGACAGATCCAGAAGCTTTTTTCAGAAGCTTTTGGATACGGAAAATATAACGGTAAACGGACAAGTTACGGAATCTAAAAAATATAAGGTGAAAGCCGGGGATATTATCCAGGTGACAATGCCGGAGCCTAAGATGCTGGCTGTAGAACCGGAAAATATACCGCTGGAAATGGTTTATGAGGATGAAGATGTTTTGGTGATTAACAAGCCTAAGGGCATGGTGGTACATCCTGCTAACGGCAATGAATCAGGGACCTTGGTCAACGCGGTAATGTATCATTGCGGAAAAAATTTATCTTCTATAAACGGAGTCGTAAGGCCGGGGATTGTACATAGAATTGATAAAGACACCAGCGGTCTGCTAATGATTGCCAAAAACGACAAGGCTCACAACAGCTTGGCGGAGCAATTGGCAGAGCATAGCATTACAAGAGCTTACCGGGCAATTGTTTATAACAACTTTACGGAAGATGAGGGTACCGTCAATAAGCCCATAGGCCGGGATCCCAGAGATCGAATGAAGCAGGCGGTAACAACTGTGAATTCCAAGCGTGCGGTAACTCATTACAAAGTGCTGGAACGTTTCGGCAGCTTTACCCTAATCGAAGCAAGGCTGGAAACCGGCAGAACCCATCAGATCCGAGTGCATATGTCCTATATAAAACATCCCCTTTTAGGAGATATGGTATATGGGCCGAAGAAAAAAATCCTGGGGGTAAATACTCAGATGCTCCATGCGAAAATTCTAGGCTTCAGGCACCCTTCTACGGGAGAGTATATGGAATTTGACAGTCCTTTGCCGGAAGAATTCGAAACAGTATTAAGAAAGCTGAGAAAGGAATAATATGGATAAAATTTCATTTAAACCGGGAACAATGCTGAATCCAGTGCCTGTGGTTATGGTTTCCTGCGGAACAGAACCGGCTGATTATAATATTATTACCATAGCGTGGACCGGCATCGTTAACTCAGAGCCTCCGATGACTTATGTGTCTGTAAGGAAATCCAGGCATTCCCATAAGCTTATACAGGAAAGCGGAGAATTTGTAATCAATTTATGCAATGAACAGCTGGCATTTGCCACTGATTACTGCGGTGTTAAATCCGGACGTGATATTAATAAGTTTAAGGAACAAAAATTGACTCCGGTTGCTGCCGAGATGGTTAGCTGTCCGATGATCGGAGAGTCTCCTGTAAATTTGGAATGCAAAGTAACACAGGTTATTTCTCTGCCTACTCACGATATGTTTATGGCAGAGATAGTCAGGGTACATGCAGATAAATCCATTATTGATGAAAAAGGGAAAATTCTCTTAGAAGATGCCCGTTTAATTTGCTATAATCACGGAGAGTATTTCGGGATAAAGCGGCAGCCAATCGGAAAGTTTGGATATTCCATTATGAAGACAAGGACAAAGAAGCGAATCAACAAAGCAAAAATGGAGGAACGCAAGAAAAAGAAAATAAATGCAAAATTTCAGAAGGGCAAAGACTGATCATGAGGGAAAAAATACTGATTGTCGATGATGAAAAAGCGATTGCGGATCTGGTGGAGGTGTATCTGAAGAATGACGGATACCAGGTCTTTAAATTTTACAATGCCACAGAAGCACTGGCCTGTACAGGGAAAGAAAGTTTAAGTCTTGCAATCTTGGATGTGATGCTGCCTGATATGGACGGATTTACCCTTTGTCAAAAGATCAGGGCAAATCATCTGTTTCCTATCATCATGCTGACAGCAAAGGTTGAGGATATGGACAAGATCATTGGCCTGACTCTCGGTGCAGATGACTACATAACCAAGCCGTTTAATCCGTTAGAACTGATGGCTCGGGTAAAAACGCAGCTGCGCCGGTATACTCGCTACAATACATCAGGGGCAGCAGTGCAGGAAAAAGATGAAATTGATATACGGGGGCTTCACATTTCAAAGAACAGCCATAAATGCATCTTGAACGGAAAAGAGTTGGGATTCACTCCCCTTGAATTCAGTATTTTGTGGTATCTTTGTGAACGCAAAGGCAATGTGGTTTCCTCTGAAGAGCTTTTTGAAGAAGTCTGGGGAGAGAGATATTTGGATAACAATAATACGGTCATGGCACACATCGCCAGGATTCGTGAGAAGATGAATGAGCCGGCACGCAAGCCAAAGTATATAAAAACTGTTTGGGGGGTTGGATATACCATTGAGTAATCATAATTTTCGCAGGCAATACAGTCAGATATCCCGCAAGATTCTGACTCAATATATTCTGTCTGTGCTGGGATTTATTGCCGGAATTTTTATCTGTTACTTCCTTGCATGGTTTATTTGTTCACAGTTTATCTGGGGAGAATATAATCCGCTGTATTATATTCTGAAAGTACTTCAGAGTTTTTCTCCTATATTCATAGTCGGGATAA
>DKLE01000192.1:0-9910 GCA_002455605.1 Firmicutes bacterium UBA6648 | reverse complement strand
ATATTCATAGTCGGGATAATTCTTTTAGGCGTGATTGCTTTGACTCGGTATTTTTTGTCAAAACCCCTTGGATACTTGGACGAGGTAATTGATGCTGCAGAAAAGCTATCTCAGCCGGATGGTGAGCCAATTAAGCTGTCCGAAGCCATGCGTGATGTTCAGAACGAACTGAACCTGGTGCGGGAGCAAGCAATTCGTAACGCGGCGGCAGCTAAAGAAGCGGAGCAACGGAAAAATGATTTGATTGTATACTTAGCACATGATTTGAAGACACCGCTGACCAGTGTTATCGGATATCTGACTCTGCTGAGGGATGAGCCGCAGATTTCCCAGGAACTTCGTGCCCGTTATACTGGAGTTGCGTTGAACAAGGCTGAGCGGCTTGAAGAGCTGGTCAATGAGTTTTTTGATATCACCCGGTTTAATTTGACATCGCTGACTTTGGAACCGGAGTACGTCAACCTCAGCCGTATGCTGGAGCAGATCACCAATGAATTTAATCCCATTCTGGCTGAAAAGGATCTTCAGTGGCAAAAGGAGATCGCACCGGAAGTTGAAATTTTCTGTGATCCGGATAAGCTGGAACGTGTCTTTGACAATCTAATTCGAAATGCTGTCAATTACAGCTACGTGGAGAATAAAATTTTCCTTTCTATGAGGCGAATGGGGAATCAGGTAGAGATCGTTGTGAAGAACCGGGGTAAAACCATTCCGCCAGATAAACTGGAACGGATCTTTGAACAGTTTTTCAGACTGGACTCTTCGCGCTCCTCCGCAACTGGCGGTGCCGGCCTGGGGCTGGCTATTTCCAAAGAACTTGTGGAACTGCATAACGGTACTATTAAAGTTGACAGTGCAAATGAAAGTATTTCCTTTACGGTGTTGCTTTCTATTGACTGTAAGAAAATCGTAAGAACTTCATGAGGAAAATGCAAGGCTTCTGCAATAAAGCCCGCAAATATTAAATACCCTGTTTTGATACAATCTCAGTATCGAAACGGGGTATTCTTCTTTTTTGCCCCGGAAAGGAGAAACAAATGAAAAGGAAAAGAATTACACAGATCTTTCCATGGCTGATTCCGCTCCGCACCAAACAGCGTAAATTTTGTTTTTATCTGGGTATGCGATTGGATGGGCATAAATACTGCACCACCCAGTGCGCTGATCGGCTGCCGATTCTTGTATATGAATCTGTTTGCCCTATGTATAACAGAGACACGGGATTTGATCTGGTTTATCAGGAAAACAAGGTATTTAACCTGAAACTTGCTGCCATAACAGTTGATAATATGCTGATTCGTCCCGGCGATACGTTTTCCTTCAGCAGAGCAACGAGGTATGCAGATAGAGAAACACCGTATAAAGACGGTCTTGTAGTTGTCAACGGCAAGCTCACTACAGCACCCGGAGGCGGTATGTGCCAGCTCACAAATCTGCTGTTCTGGATATTTCTGCATTCCCCCCTGACCATTGTGGAAAGGCATGGACATAGACTCAAGGATTTCCCTGAGTCCACCAGTGATGCTCCTATCGGGGTGGATGCCACTATTTCGGAAGGCTGGCTGGATCTTAAGGTGAGAAATGACACAGAGAAGGCTTTTCAGATCAACATTGACTTTGATGACGAGTGCATCATCGGACGTATTTTTGCTTCCGAGGACGATGGTATTAAATACCAAATTAAAAATGAAGGAGTTTTCTACTACCGAAAGCATGGAGCAGTGTTTGAGGAAGTTGATGTCATTCAAAAGAAAATATCCAAAGGAACCGGTGATTGTATTGCCACAAAGACACTGTATAGAAACAAATGTGAGATCGGCTACACTCTCCCGGAAAGTACGCCGATTGTAGAGAAAGGATAAAAAAATGAATAAACTGAATATTGCTGTTTTTTTTGGCGGCTGTTCATCCGAATATGGTATATCCCTGGAATCCTCCTCAGCCGTCATCGGCAGTCTTAACACTGAAAAATATAATCCGGTATTGATTGGTATCTCTAATGAAGGGAAATGGTATTACTATACCGGCGATATTGCAAAAATAAAAAATGACACATGGCAGAATAGCAGAGACTGCATTCCTGCGATTTTGTCTCCGGATCGCAAGGAGCACAAGCTGTTGCTGCTAAAAGAAACCAGTGTGGAGGCTATACCCATCGACGTTGCTTTTCCGGTTCTGCACGGAAAAAATGGTGAAGACGGAACGGTTCAGGGTACTATTGAGCTGGCAGGAATCCCGCTGGCAGGCTGTGGAGTTGCTGCCTCTGCCCTGTGTATGGACAAGGATCGTGCGCATAAGCTGGCCGGACTGGCTGGTGTGCGTATTCCCAGCTCTTTAGTTCTGTCCACCAGCACATCCGAACAGTCAGCTGTTGATTTTGCTGAGATGACAGGTTATCCGCTCTATGTGAAGCCAGTAAAAGCAGGTTCCTCATATGGTATTACAAAGGTACAGGAAGCAGCCGAACTTCTCGATGCCATTACCCTCGCATTCCATTATGATGACCAGGTGATCATTGAAGAAAATATTGAAGGCTTTGAGGTAGGCTGCGCTGTACTTGGCACTCATGAGCTGATTATCGGCGAAGTAGATGAGATTGAGATTTCAAGGGGATTCTTTGACTTTACAGAGAAATACACGCAGAAGAACTCTACGATCCATGTGCCTGCAAGGATAAGCAGAGCACAAGCTGAGAAGGTGAAAGAAACCGCAAAACGTATCTATAAGGCTCTTGGTTGTTCTGGATTTGCAAGAGTAGACATGTTCCTGACACCTTCCGAAGAAATTGTATTTAATGAAGTCAATACCATTCCCGGATTTACAGAACACAGTCGGTTTCCTGGCATGATGAAAGCGGCCGGGTATTCATTCAAGGAAGTAATTGAACAAATCATAGAACAGGCGGTAAAAATATGACTCGGTTTTTTTTATCAAAGGATTACATTCATACCGGAAGTTTAATTTTGGTCAATGGTGAATACGGTTTTGTAGGGAAAGCTGCGGAAGAACTGGTTCCCATTCAGGAACAACTTTCTTCCATCAAAATTCAGCGCAGAGCTGCCGTTCTGCTTTCCAATCTGATAGACAACATCCACGGCTGGAAAAGCATCATTCCTGTAAGCGGCTGGCGTTCTTTCAAAGAGCAGCAAGATATTTGGGATAATACACGCAAGGAAAGCGGCCTGGAATTTACCCGAAAATATGTGGCCGTTCCCGGTCATAGTGAGCACCAGACCGGACTGGCAATTGATCTAGGGCTGAAGCAGGACAACATTGACTTCATCTGTCCAGAGTTTCCGTACAGCGGTATCTGCCAGACCTTCCGTAACAAGGCGGCGGAATATGGATTTATTGAACGTTATCCTGCCGGTAAAGAGCATATCACCGGCATTGGGCATGAGCCCTGGCATTTTCGATATGTGGGCGTTCCTCATGCTGAAATCATGAGCAAAAACCAACTGACTCTGGAAGAATATATCTTTTTTATTAAACAATTTCCTTATGGACAGAAGACATACCGGGCTCTTCTTGGTGAACAGGAGATGCATGTGTCATACCTGAAGGCAGATCCGTCGAGTAACACGGAACTGGAAATTGACGGCTGCATACCGTACAGCATTTCCGGTAATAACACGGATGGATTCATTATGACAGAATGGAAACAGAGGAATAGGTGTAAAACAGAATTACAAAGAGCTTGACTTATTTCATAAGAAAATCGGCAGACAGCGAATATTCACTGCCTGCCGATCCATACCGCCACTTCAACACGGTTCAGAAATGTTCTTGTGATACCGTGAAGAATGACGGTATTTTTTTATAAATAAAGCCCCTGTAAATTTCGAATACTTGGGATTAAAAATAGTGGCATCAACAATATAACGTTAAATATTAAATGAATTTATGTATTATAGATAGAATCCTGATTTAAATTTTACCGGAACTGATATGACCTATACACTCATCACAAATATATCCCCCCATAAATGCGATATTGTTATAACCTTTTCCGCAAATTGTGCATTTGCTTTGATTCACATTTTTATTCATAACCTCTAATCATCCTTTCTTTTCTAAGAAACTACTTACCCCTTTAAATAGTTTTTTATTGAATCATAGGCTTTATTTACAAGAACAGTGTACTAAACATAACAAATAATATCAAGAAAAAAATAGTTAAATGTAATAAATAATACATAAATTGTAATATTTTGGACAAAATAATTTTTTTTATGTAAAAATTGTCTGTCTTTGGATTATTTTTTTGTCACAACTTGATTTAAAAGAAAAATTTGTGTATTATAAAATCTTGAAAGGACTGTTAGTTTTGGAGGTGAAACCAATGAGCTTAAATGATACCCCGAGGGCAAACCGTCTTCACATAGGATTGTTTGGAAAGAGAAACAGCGGAAAATCATCCTTGATTAACGCATTAACAGGGCAGGAAATAGCAATTGTTTCACCCTTTGCCGGAACAACTGCTGATCCGGTTTTTAAATCCATGGAGCTGCATCCTATAGGGCCGGTGGTTTTTATAGATACGGCCGGATTTGATGATGAAGGAGAGCTGGGAAAGCTACGGGTAGAGAAAACAAAGGAAGCTGTCAGAAAGACGGACATAGCAATGCTGATATTTACAGATACGGATTTGGAAAAAGAGAAGCTTTGGTATGAAGATTTAAGCAAACAGAAAGTTCCAGTCATCGGCATCATTAATAAATCTGATATATTAACCAATATTGAGGAGATCAAGGAAGCGGTACAGAAAAATTTTGATTTTATTCCGGAAGTGGTCAGTGCCGTCGATAAACAAGGGATGGACAGAGTCCGAGAGGCCTTAGTCAGAAATATTCCTGAAAGCTACGAAGTAAAAAGTATTACAGGAGGATTAGTGAAAGAGGGAGATGTGGTTCTTCTGGTAATGCCGCAAGATATACAGGCGCCTAAGGGAAGACTCATTTTGCCTCAGGTACAGACTATTCGGGATTTGCTGGACAACAGTTGTATGCCCATTTGTACTACCGCTGATAGATTGGAAGAGTCTTTGTCGGCGTTAAAGGAAGAGCCGGCACTGATTATTACGGATTCCCAATGCTTTTCTATGGTGTATGACAAAAAGCCGGATAAAAGCAGACTTACCTCTTTTTCCGTGCTGTTCGCGGCATATAAAGGAGATATCGAAACCTTTAAAGCAGGAGCACAAACTATCATGAGCTTAAATGAAAATTCCAGAGTACTGATTGCAGAAGCATGTACTCATGCTCCCTTAGAAGAAGATATCGGCAGAGTTAAAATTCCCAGAATGCTGAAACAGCGTTTCGGTGAAAAAATGACGGTGGAGGTAAAAGCGGGAGTGGATTTTCCAAGGGACTTGTCTCAGTATGACTTAATTATCCACTGCGGAGCCTGTATGTTTAACCGGCGTTACATGATGTCGAGAATTGACAGTGCCAAAGCACAAGGTGTTCCCATTACCAATTATGGCGTAGCACTGGCTATGCTGACCGGAATATTGGATAAAGTGACTGTATAATGAATGGATAGGAGAAAGGAACCGGATGAAACGCAATCTGATATTAATATTAGTATTCTCGTTATGCTGGGCAGCGGCTTGCATCAATGTTTATGCTTCGGATGAATATGATCGGGAAGCTGCCGAAAATATAGTGAAGAGAATAAATGAATATACGGAAACATATTTAGGAACAGATACCTTAAATAATTATGATAACGGCAGAGCCATTCAGTGTCATGCGTTTACCAATTATGTGTGGCGGAATGTATTTGGGTATGATGTATATAGCAGTAAGTGCAGCAGAACGGAAGCCAGCACCGACTACGAGAATTTGGGAGAGTACATAAATAATTTTGCCAGACCGGGAGATATGCTTCGGGTGGACGGCAAGCATTCTATGATTATAACGGAATTTGACGAGGATACGGTAACTGGTTATGACTGGCTTTACAATAAAAAGGAACGAAAGTGTACCTATACTTGGGAGGGCGTTAAAGAATGGGGAGACGGTACGCAGAAGTACTGGCTGTATCAGATTGATGACAGTGTATATAGTCTCTTCAGAGATTCTGATTATAAGGTGGACAAGCCATTTGGACCGGAGCCGGGACAGAAAACAGATTCCGATTCGGAGGAGACAGCACAGCAGCCTAACCGCGGCAGCACAGACAGAACGTCTTATGGAAAAATTGTTGTTCAGATTAATAATCCGGTTATGACAGCCAATGGTGCTTATCTGAATATTGATTCCTCGGGGACTGCACCGGTTATTGTCAATGAGCGGACGGTACTGCCTATTCGAGCTATTATAGAGGCTATGGGCGGAACCGTTGGATGGAACAATGACACGAGAACCGTAAGTTTAAAATATAAGAACACCGATATGGAAATGACCATTGACAGCACCGTTATGAAAGTAAATGGAAAGGCCGTTCAAATGGATGTTGCTCCAATGATAATCAATGATCGTACAATGCTCCCGATACGATATATCACTGAAAATATAGGCGGACAGATAGAATGGTTTGACACTATACAGGCTGTAGCTATTACATACGAAATGTAAAAACACCCGTCAGAGAGCTGGAATATGGATTCTCTGACGGGTTATTTTATTACTTACTTTTGTGGTAATTCCGGATTTACATAGACTGTACGGTTGTTAGTAAATATAACCATTCCGGGTTTTGCTCCCGCAGGCTTTTTTACGTATTTAACTTGCACATAATCTACCGGTACATTTTCTGAGTTTTTTCCTTTACTATGGAAGGCTGCTATAGCAGCAGCTTCAAAAATAGCCGATTCGGTTATTTCTTTTCCCTCTGCAAAAAGTATGGCATGGGAGCCGGGGATATCCTTGGTATGAAACCAGATATCTTTAGAAGAGGCTAATTTAAAGGTTAAAAGATCATTTTCCTTGTTATTTCTCCCTACTAGAATACGAAATCCTTGGCTGGAGGTATAGGATAAAGGGGCCGGTTTTATTTTAGCTGGTTTCCCGTGGATTTTACGCTTTCTCAAATAACCCCCTTCTACCAGTTCGTTTCTGATTTCTTCAATTTCTTCAACCGTTTCTGCATTATCAATAAAAACTGCGACGGATTCTAAATAGTTAATATCTTCATTTGTTTCTTCCAGCTGAATGGATTTTTCCTTGATGGCGGTTTTCGACTTACTGTATTTTTTGAAATAAAGCTGAGCATTTTTGGACGGAGAGATTTTTTTATCCAGAGGAATGGTGCTCTCCACGCCGTCGTAGTAATTAAATACGGTGACCTTGCTGTCTCCCGTACTGAATAAGTGAAGGTTTGCCGTCAAAAGCTCCCCGAATAATCGATATTCTTCGGAATTCTCAGCCTTTAAAAGATCTTCCGAAAGCCGCTGCTTTTTTAAGTAGAGCTTATCCAGATTATTTTTTACGGCTTTTTCTAAATCGGTGCTTTTTTGTTTGATTCGGTTGGAAGAGGAGCGGTGAGAATAGAAAAATTCTATAGCAGCAGAAATTTCCTCAAATTCCTCCGTATCATAAATGCCTTCCAGTGACAAAATAGGGACTGCATGAAAATCAACGGGATTACCAGTTTTATCCAAGTAAACCGTAGGGTTCAGGTTCCCCTGAGTTAAGTCATTTATCAAGGTGCGTAAATTTCTTTCAACAATTTTTGCCGTTTGCTCAGCTTCTTCCTGGCTGTAAGGAATTTCTGATGAAATTTCCAGACCATAGGTGAGCTGTTCAGCCATAATCGGACTAATCCCCTGAATTTTACTTAGCAATACTTTTGCAAGCTTATTTGGAGTGCACATACAAATCTGTTCTATTTCCTCTAGGGTAATTTGATTAAATGGGATTTTATCTTGACTGGGCGGATACTCATACAGCTTTCCCGGTAATATTTGTCGAATTCTGTTTACATCGATGGACACTCTTTTTATACTGTCAATAATCTTATTGGTGTCCGCGTCTACCAGAATGATATTACTGTGTTTTCCCATGATTTCAATGATTAGTTTTTTATTTATGCTGAAACCGAGTTCGTTAATCGTTTCAAAAGGAATTTCAACAATTCTTTCGCATTCTTTTTGTATGATACTTGTGATGCGTCCTCCCTGAATGTGTTTTCGAAGGAGCATGCAAAAATTTAATGGGGCCGGAGGATTGGGAACTGATTCCGTCATCAGATTGATTCGAGCATTGCTGCTGTTGCAAGAAAGATATAACTTAAAATTACCTTTCTTAGAGTGAATATGGAAAACTAATTCGTCGTTTTCCGGCTGATAAACCTTTTCCAATTTGCCTCCGGAAAGTTTTTTATTTAATTCCTGCGTTACCGCTTGGACTGCTATGCCGTCAAAAGCCATTATTTGTACCTCGTTTTTTTATTTTCTAAATATTGTTTAGCAATATAGCCTATTTTATTGTATAATTAATGTTGTCGAGCTGTCCTATAAAATAATCGGCTCACTAATGTAGTATAAAGTATCCATGAGGATAAATCAACTGAGGAGAAAAATACCCATGATAAAAAGTATGACAGGTTTCGGAAGAAGCGAATATAGTGACGGAAAAAGGAACATAATCGTAGAAATAAAATCAGTAAATCATAGATATAGTGACATAAACATCAAAATGCCCAGACGTTATTCCTTTGCAGAGGATAAAGTTAAAAATACAGTAAAAGATATTGCCAGACGGGGAAAAATCGATGTATCCATCATTGTAGAAAACATTACGGAAGATGATACAACTGTAAAATTAAATAGTATGGTGGCTAAGCAATATTACAATAATTTAAAAACGCTGCAGTCAGAGTTCAATGTAAGCGGGGATATTACTCTGCAATTTCTTGCTACCTTGCCGGATGTCATGAAAGCCATTCCGGATGTGGAAAACGAAGAGGAAATCTGTAAAAGCTTATTGATACCGGTTAAGGGGGCCGCTGAGAAGCTGGACGAAATGCGTATTGTGGAAGGAGCTAAGCTGGCAGAGGATCTAATTATGCGCGGCGGACTGATTCGAGATTTAGTAAGGAAGATCGAAGTACGTTCCCCGAAGGTTACGGTTGCTTATACAGAAAAGCTGAAAGAACGAATCAAAGAATTGATTGGGAATAATGTGGCTATACCGGAAGACAGAATTTTGGTAGAGGCTGCTATATTTGCAGATAAATGCAGTATCACAGAAGAATTGGTAAGGCTGGACAGCCATATTACTCAGCTCTCCAGTATTATAACAAAAAGCAATCAGCCGGACGGGAAAAAATTGGATTTTTTAGTTCAGGAAATGAATCGGGAAGCCAATACTATTGGCTCAAAAGCCAATGATATTGAAATTACTAATATGATGCTGGAAATCAAGAGTGAAATTGAGAAGATTAGAGAGCAAGTACAAAATATTGAGTAATTAATGGATTTTTGTTGAATATATAGCTTGTATATGCTAGAATATTTATTCTAATACAATTAATAAGGAAGGAAGCTAAATGGATAAAGGACGATTATTTGTGGTTTCCGGACCATCTGGAGCAGGAAAAGGTACGATATGTCAGAGACTAGTAGAGGATACAAATATTGAGCTGTCTGTGTCCATGACCACCAGAAATCCAAGACCTCTTGAAGTGGAAGGTATAAATTACTATTTTGTTTCAAAAGAGGAATTTCTGAAAACCATTGATGAGGACGGGCTGTTGGAATATGCTGAAGTTTACGGCAATTATTATGGAACCCCAAGAAAAAAGGTAATGGATAGACTTTGTGAAGGCAAGGATGTAGTGCTGGAAATTGATATTCAGGGTGCGATGAAAGTGAAACAAGCCTATCCAAAGGGCGTATTTATTTTTATTTTACCGCCGTCGATGGCAGAACTTCGCAAAAGGATTACGGGAAGAGGTTCAGAAT
>DKLE01000191.1:679-9673 GCA_002455605.1 Firmicutes bacterium UBA6648 | reverse complement strand
AAAATGGGCAGAGAAAAAGCTGGGGTTTTCAGAAGGCAACTTTTCCAAAGGCTTTGTAACGGCATCTATTTTATTTTGTACCGGTTCCATGTCTATAGTCGGTTCACTGGAGAGCGGACTTCAGGGAAATCATGAGATGCTCTTTGCCAAGGCTATTTTGGATGGGGTCATTACTATTGTATTTGCATCTCAGCTGGGAATAGGCGTAGCATTCTCTGCCGTACCGGTCTTTTTGTATGAAGGAAGCATTGCATTGGGAGCCACTTTTATGAAAGGACTTCTGACAGAGGAAATCATTACAGAAATGTCCGCGGTAGGAAGTCTTTTAATTGCCGGCATCGGTTTTAATTTTATGGAGATAAAAGAAATCAAAGTGGCTAATTTAATCCCTGCAATATTTTTGCCATGGCTGTTTATTGTAATAGAAGGCTTTTTTCCTAGATAAAATAATAAAATGCAGATGAATACATCTCGGGTGGCAGGGATATAAGACCAGTGACTGACTGAGATGCCATTTTATGATATTTTTTTTACCAAATAAATAAAAAAACTATTGACTTTGGGAAAGATTAGTTTAAAATATAGTTAGCACTCATGATTAATGAGTGCTAACAAAATGTAAATATTAAAATTATATATATCAAACAGGAGGTAGAGAAAATGAGTTTTGGAATTAAGCCACTTGGCGCTAGAGTAGTTATTAAGATGGTTGAAGCTGAAGAAAAGACAAAGAGCGGTATTGTTCTTCCAGGTCAGGCTAAAGAACAGCCCCAGATGGCAGAAGTTGTTGCTGTAGGTCCTGGAACAGAAGAAGAAAAAATGGAATTAAAGGTTGGAGATAAGGTTGTATTCTCCAAGTACGCAGGTACTGAAATTAAGTATGCAGGTACTGAATACACAATCATGAGCCAGAAAGACATTTTGGCAGTTGTAGAATAAGAAAGAAAGAGGGGATTTTAAGATGGCTAAGGAACTACATTACGGAGAAGATGCTAGAAGAAAATTACAGACAGGTGTTGATAAGCTTGCAGATACTGTAAAAATAACATTAGGACCTAAGGGAAGAAATGTTCTTATTGAAAAGAAATTCGGCTCACCGGTTATTACAAATGACGGTGTTACTATTGCAAGAGAAATCGAATTGGAAGATGCAGTAGAAAACATGGGAGCACAGCTTGTTAAGGAAGTTGCAACAAAGACAAACGATGTTGCGGGCGACGGTACTACTACTGCTACGCTTCTTGCACAGATCATTATTAAAGAAGGCTTTAAGAATGTGGCGGCTGGTGCAAATCCTATGATTTTAAAAAGAGGTATTCAGGGCGCTGTTGACGTAGCTGTTGATGAAATTAAGAATATTGCTAAGACTGTTGAAAGCAAGGAAAGCATTGCTCAGGTTGCTTCTGTTTCCGCAGCAGACTCAAATATCGGAGAGTTAATTGCAGAAGCTATGGAAAAGGTTGGTAAAGACGGAGTTATTACAGTTGAAGAATCAAAATCAATGGGAACAACTCTGGAAGTAGTGGAAGGTATGCAGTTTGACAGAGGCTACTTATCCGCTTACATGGTAAATGATACAGAAAAGATGGAAGCAAATATGCAGAATCCATATATTCTGTTAACCGATAAAAAGATTTCAAATATTCAAGACATACTTCCTATCCTTGAGCAGATTGTTCAGCAGGGAAGAAGACTTTTAATCATTGCTGAAGATGTTGACGGGGAGGCTCTTGCTACATTAGTAGTAAATAAGCTGAGAGGAACTTTTGACTGCGTGGCTGTTAAGGCTCCTGGCTTCGGTGACAGAAGAAAGGCTATGATGGAAGATATCGCTATTTTAACTGGTGGTACAGTTATTTCTGAAGAAGTAGGCTATGATATAAAAGAAGCTACCCTAGATATGCTGGGTACTGCCGCATCAGTTAAGGTAACAAAAGAAAATACTGTTATCGTTGACGGAGCAGGTAATGCTGATGAAATTCAAAACAGAATTAAGCAGATTAAGCATCAGCACGATGAATCCACTTCTGATTTTGATAAAGAAAAGCTTCAAGAAAGACTGGCAAAGCTTGCGGGCGGTGTAGCAGTTATTCAGGTAGGTGCGGCAACTGAAACCGAATTGAAAGAAAGAAAGCTGAGAATTGAAGACGCTCTGAATGCGACAAAGGCTGCGGTTGAAGAAGGTATTGTTGCAGGCGGCGGCGTAGCTTTAGTAAATGCTATTCCGGCTGTTAAGAAATATGTTGAAACATTATCCGGTGATGAAAAGACTGGAGCTGCAATCATCATGAGAGCGTTGGAAGAGCCGGTTAGACAGATTGCTGAAAATGCCGGGCTTGAAGGTTCAGTAGTTGTGGCTGAAGTGAAGAACAGCAAGACTGGCGTAGGCTTTAATGCATCAACTGAAGAATACGTTGATATGATTGGTGCAGGTATCGTAGACCCTGCAAAGGTTACTCGATCTGCCCTGCAGAATGCTTCATCGGCATCTGCTATGCTTCTTACAACAGAGGCCGGCATCGTAGATATAAAGAAGGATGAACCGGCTATGCCTCCTATGGGCGGCGGAATGCCTGGGATGATGTAGTACCGGGTATATGCAAATAAATCATTAAAAATTTTTAACAAGTTGGGATGCCTCAATGAGCTATATTGAGGCATCCTTCTTTATTGTTCTGGAGGGAACTATGAAAAGCATGGGAAAAGCTGAATATTTAGCTCAATATTTAATTGAAAAAAATTGAGGGTTATGGTATTGTAGTAAGATGTAAAACCCATGGTGAAAGCGAGGTGCTAATATGGAAACCATCTTAATAATTGATGATAGTTTTTTTAATATTAAGCTTCTAAAGGATATATTACAAAAAGACTATAACATAATCTATGCAAATCAAGGAGAAAAAGGGCTGGAAATTGCGAAAGCCATGCAGCCTTCGCTTATACTTTTGGATATTGAAATGCCGGGGCTCAACGGCTTTCAAGTAATGGAACGATTGCAGGCGGCAAAGGAAACACAGCAAATTCCTGTAGTCTTTCTCACCGGTGTAGATGATACGGCTACAGAGGAAAAGGCATTCTTCTGCGGAGCCGTTGATTATATACGAAAACCATTTTGCTGTAATGTGGTCTGTGCCAGAGTACGCACCCATATAAACATGTTCAGGTATCGGAAAATGCTGGAAACCCAAATGTATATTGATGTTTTAACAGGACTTTATACAAGAAAGCATTGTATCGACTATATAAATAAACAATGGAAAAGATCCATTGAGGAAGGTCTTCCATTTTCTTTAGGGATCGCTGATATTGATTTTTTTAAAAGTGTAAATGATACCTATGGACATCAGGAAGGGGACCGGGTATTAAGTGCGGTAGCTAATCTTATGAAGAACGCTATGCCGGAAGAGAATGATTATATAGCCCGTATGGGGGGCGAAGAGTTTTATTTGATCATAATCGGGGAAAGCAGAGCCAAAGCTGCGGAAATTATGGAAAACGTATGTAATGCAGTAGGGAAAGAAAGCGTATGCCAGGTTGGCGGCAATTCAGAGGAATCAATAAGCGTTACCATCAGTATCGGAGGAAGTACCATCATCCCGTGTGAAAGAGATTCGGCTGAGGCGTTTACAGCCATTGCCGATAAAATGCTGTATGAGGCAAAAGGGAACGGAAGAAATCGAGTGGTGTGGATTTAGTGATAATATATACGAGGTAAGGAATACGAATATAAGGTGAATTAAATATGGAAGGTCAATTTTCGAAATACGTCATACCATCTATGCTGACCATGATTCTTGCAGGATTTTATGGTATAGTAGATGGTTTTTTTATCGGTCAGGTTATGGGAGACGACGGCCTGGCAGCTATCAACATTGCATGGCCTTTGTTGAGTTTGATATCTTCCGTGGGCATAGGCATAGGTACCGGCGGGGCCATCATTATGTCCATAAAAAAAGGAAGCGGCTTGCTGGAAGAAGCAAAAAAGGCCGAAGGAACCACCATAGTAATTTTATTTATAGCATCTGTTCTGGCTACGGCCATATACTTGCTTTTTTCACCTAATCTTCTTCGGATTTTAGGTGCCGACGGAATTTTATATGAATATGGGATCAGCTATATGAAGGTGATCGCTTGGGGGGCCTTTTTTCAGATCATGGGATCCGGCTTGACTCCCATTTTAAAAAATCTAGGTAAACCCATTTTTGCTATGATAATTATGATTATAGGAATGTTTGTCAATATCTTTTTAGACTGGGCTGCCTTATATGTTTTCGACTGGGGGCTTGGGGGCATTGCTTTTGCTACTTGTGCCGGACAAGCCTCTGTTGCGGTTTTTGCCGGAATAGCAGTGGTGAAAGATAAGCTGGTCCACAGGTGGTATTTAATGGATCGTTTCCTGAGTAAAGAAATATTGAAAATAGGAGCATCACCCTTTGGATTGACTATGGCACCGGGGGTGGTAATTATTTTTACCAACTTACAGTCTCTTCACTATGGAGGCACGGCAGGAGTGGCTGTTTATACCGTTATGTCTTATGCGGCCTATATGGTTTACAGCTTAATGCAGGGTCTGGCGGACGGTGTACAGCCTATTATAAGCTTCTGTAAAGGTGCAGAGGATTATATGTCTCTGAAGCATGTGATGAAGAAAGCTTTTAGCCTGGCAGGTGCCATAAGCATTGTGCTGATGACGGCTGCCATACTGGCCAGATATCAATTTCCAATCTTTTATGGAGTTTCTCATGAAGTGGCGAAAGCATCTATCTCGGCTATGCTTTCTTTAGCATTGGCCATACCTTTTATCGGAGTGGCCAGAATTATGTCGGCCTATTTTTATGCCATTGACGACGGAAAGAATTCATCCATACTGGTTTATGCAGATCCCTTTGTATTTACGCCGCTGTTTTTATTGATTTTACCTGTCTTCTTTGATATATTGGGGATCTGGCTTGCTTATCCTGCCACCCAGATAGCATTAACATTATTAGCTGTTGTTTTAAAGAGGATAAGTAATAGGAAAAATGCCGGCATATCTATTTTATAATGAACTTCGAGAGCGTCTTTTATCTTTTAAATAATATTTAAATCCGGAAAAGAATTCCTTTTTCAGGGCAGCTACCTGACCGCTCATAAAAATAAGGCCAAGCATGTTAGGTATTATGGTTATACCCATAACTACATCAAGAAAGCCAAAGACTGCTTGCAGTCCGCCCAAGGCTCCCGCCAAAATAGCCAGGATATAGAAAACCTTTAATATCTTGGCTATTTTTGTTCCGAAAAAGAATTCACATTGCTTTTCTCCGTAGAATACTTGAACAATAATAGTAGAGATAACAAACATGAGCATGGAAAAAGACACCAATAATCCACCTAAGGTATGACCGAGTACGGATTGAAAAGCCAGGGTAGGCATGGAGGCTGCCGAGGCAGCCTCTACCTGATTCCAGATTCCCGTGGTAAGAACCACTAGGGCAGACATGGTACAAATAATCAAGCTGGATACGGTGATTTCAAAGATTCCCCAAAACCCCTGGCGCACAGGATGATCGGTTGCAGCGGCAGAATGAGCAACCGGTGCAGTACCCATGCCAGCCTCGCAGGAATAGGTTCCCCGGGCAATTCCCCATCTCATGGCGGAGGCAGCTCCAAAGCCTGTTAAACCGCCGGCGGTAGCGGAAGGAGAAAAGGCAGACTGAAAAATCAGTGTGAAAACTCCGGGGATTGCGGTAATGTTGCAGAGAACCACAATGAGTGAGCCAGCTATATAGACTCCTGCCATCAGAGGGACAAGCTTGGAGGTAACACTGGCAATACGGGTTATGCCGCCATAGACAATAATAGCCACCAAGATAGTTAATAGGATTCCGGTGGTAAGACTGCTCACTCCCATTACCCCTACGGTCTGAGTGGCGGATACCGATTGGGCGGCGACAGAGGCTGCCAGGATAAGCATTGTAAAAAAAGCATATACGACACCCAGCGTTTCACCGATTGTTTTGTCAGGAAATCCTGCTGACAGATAATACATTGGGCCGCCCACATATTGTCCATCTTCGTTCCGAACTCTATATTTTACCCCAAGAACTATTTCTGAAAATTTAGTGGCACATCCGATAAGGGAGATAACCCACATCCAGAAAACTGCACCGGGGCCTCCGAAGGCAATTGCAATCGGAACGCCTACGATATTAGAAGCGCCTATAGTGGAAGCCAGTGCCGTGGTTGCTGCCTGAAAAGGCGATACGGTGCCTTCTCCTTTGCTTTTCTTAAATATAGTACCAAAGGTTTGCTTTAGAATATAAGGATAATAAATAATTTGAAAGAAACCGAGCCGTATGGTAAGGAAAATACCTCCGCCCACAATGAACATTAACATAGGAGGACCCCACATCCAATCGGATATGGAGCCCACAAGATCAATCAGATTAAACATAATCAATTTACTCCATTTCCTCAGTACAAGTACAAACAAGGTATGTTTGAGCTGCTTATGTATTGTATGCACCGTATGGATGTAAAAAGAACAAGGGATAACTAAATTCCATATCTCTGACACTTTTTTATTAGGGTGGAATGATCCACCCCAAGGGAAGCAGCGGCTTTCCTCTTAGAACCATACTGCTTGATAGCTTGAATGATAATATCTGTTTCAAAAGCTTCAACGGATTTTTTTAAATTGTGCTCTGCCTTGCAAAGATAAGAGGAGCTTGAGGATTCTTGTTCCAATGGGGCAGGTTGAGCAGGTCCTATTCCCAAGACCTGTTGAACCGTTGCAGCATCAATTGTACCGGTAGAATTGATGACAACCATTCGTTCCATGATATTTTTAAGCTCACGAATATTGCCCGGCCAACTGTAATTATACAAAGCAGAAATCGCATCCGGAGTCAGCGATGTCAGCCTGACATATTTTTTGTTATATTTCTCAAGGAATTTATCTACCAAATCTCCGATATCTTCTTTCCGTTCTCTTAATGGAGATAAATAAATAGGGACTACATTTAATCGATAATACAAATCTTCCCTGAAAACACCTTCTTTTATAGCCTTTTTCAGATCCTTGTTGGTAGCAGCAAGAATACGTACATCCAATGGAATGACTTTACTGCTTCCGATACGGGAGACTTCTTTTTCTTGTAATACCCGAAGTAATTTAGTTTGCAGATCCAAAGGCATATCGCCCACTTCGTCCAGAAGAATGGTACCTCCGTTGGCAATTTCCAACAGGCCCGGTTTACCGCCCTTTAATGCCCCTGTAAAGGAACCTTCCTCGTAACCGAACAATTCTGATTCCAGCAAACTGCCGGGAATGGCGGAGCAGTTAATTTTTAGAAAAGGCTTTGTTGTACGGTTGCTGGATTTATAGATAAAATCAGCAATAATTTCTTTACCGGTTCCACTTTCACCGGTGATAAGAATGGTCACGTCTGTGGAGGCCACGGTCTGCGCCGTCTGGAGAGCTTCTTTAAGATTCTGGCTGTTAGCTACCAAATTCAAATTATCCAGCTGACGTTCCCTCAAATATTCCAGTTCTGCATTGCTGCTGATTTGCTGAGACTTCAGAAGAGCCAGGGCATCTTTCAATTTTTCCAGATGATCGATATCCTTATCGTGGGCTACCGCATATTTTAATTCTCCCCGATCATCAAAAATAGGGATGCCTGTAATAAAAATCTTCTTATTGGAAGAAATCACTGTTCCCACAGCTTCCTTTCGTTCTTTTGTACTGATAACGGCCGGGATAACGCCATTGGTATAGAGCTTCTTTTCTTTATTTATTTCATAAACGCTTTTTCCCACAAAGTCCTCTTTCTTCAATCCGCTGAAATCCAAATAGGCTTGATTCACATAAATGGTGCGCCCGTTTTTATCGGAAACGTAAATCGCATCGATTAAGTGGTTACAAATTTCCTCAAAATCAATATGGTTCTGTTTGAAATCTTCCAATGCTGTTTCCAATAAAAAAAGTCTTTGACTGAGAGAGCGGTTTAATTCTTTTGAAAAATTGGAATCCATAGTGTTGCGCAGCGCAATAATGCAGCTCTCACATAAATTTAAAATGTTGAATTCTTGACTCATTGTAGTCCTCCTAAACAAAGGCGGATAGCCCAGTGGTGATATTTTTCTCTAAAAATATATTTCAATTGGTGATATTTTTCCTCAATTAAGCTTAATTGTAACATAAACGAGCTATTTTGTGCACTCTTAACTTTTCGCCAAATTATTTATTCTCTATGAAAAGAGTTGAAAATGCACAGTTTTAAAGAATATGAAAAGGATTTTAGGAAGCAATGAAAGGTTTGGCACTTAATTTGCTATATGAATGATATACGACTATTGTTAGGACATTGTGATAAAGAACTTCATAAATGTCAAAGGAGAAAAATGCAAAGCAGCAAGTTTTAAGAAAAGAGAGGAACAGATTATGGCAAAAACTATTATTACAGTGGCCACCACAGGAGCTTGGCCAAGCAGAAAAGATAATCCGAATATTCCTATCACTCCGGGTGAAATCGCAGAAGATGTTTTTAAATGCTACAGAGCAGGCGCTTCTGTTTGTCATCTTCACATGAGAGATGAAGAGGAAAAAGGAACCATGGATACCAAAAAATTTGAAGAAACCGTTGGATTAATTAAAGAAAAATGTGATATAGTTATAAACTGCACCACGAGCGGGGATTTACATGCTACAGATGAGACCAGACAGGCTCATTTAAAAAGTATCAGACCGGAGCTGGCCTCCTATGACTGCGGCTCTATGAACTGGCAGCATAACAGTTTATTTATTAATCACCCTAAGTTTTTGGAAGAGCTGGGAATGACCATGCAGGAATATGGTGTAAAGCCGGAGATTGAGATATTTGATGCGGGCATGATTTATAATTCCATGTATTACTTAAAAAAGGGAATTTTAAAGGCCCCGCTTCATTATCAGTTTGTACTGGGAGCCGCAGGAGGCTCAGCAGCCACTGTTGAAAATCTTGTTTATTTAAA
>DKLE01000191.1:0-496 GCA_002455605.1 Firmicutes bacterium UBA6648 | reverse complement strand
TGAAAATCTTGTTTATTTAAAGAACCTGATTCCGGAAGGATCCACTTGGTCGGCACTGGGTGTAGGAAGGGGCCATGTGCCGATTATGATGGCCGCCATTGCTATGGGCGGACACGTTCGGGTAGGAATGGAAGACAATGTATTTTACAGTAACGGTGTACTGGCAGAATCAAATTCTCAGCTGGTAACAAGAGCTGCTGACTTTATAAGGCTTGCAGGGAATGAAGTGGCAACTCCTGGAGATGCCCGCGAAATATTGGGTGTTTAAGCATGGGAGGTTATAGCTATGATTAAAACGATAGCAGTTCTTGGAGCAGGTACCATGGGTCATGCCATTGCAGAGACCTTTGCTATGTATGGATATCCTGTCAATCTTTATGAAACCTATGAGCCCTTACGCAGCTCTGTTAAAAAAACTATAGAAAATGAGCTAACGTTCTTGTATGAAAATGGTATGATAAAAAAAGAGGATATTCACGGCAGCCTTGACAGAATC
>DKLE01000282.1 GCA_002455605.1 Firmicutes bacterium UBA6648 | reverse complement strand
AATGATTTCTATGGACAGCAGCCTGCTGTCCATAGAAATCATTCCTTCCTCTTGACCTGACGCTATAACAGAGTCAATCTGATGATTTTTTCTTTCTCTGATCATATTTCGGATAGCATTATTTAAAAACATCAGTTCAAAGGCAGGAATAGTGCTGGCATCAACCGTAGGAATCAGCTGTTGAGAAATGACAGCCTGAAGGACCATAGCCAGCTGTATTCGTATTTGATTCTGTTGGTTCTCTGGAAAAGCATCTATAATTCTGTCCACTGTATTAGCTGCTCCTATTGTATGTAGCGTAGAAATCACCAAATGACCGGTTTCCGCCGCAGTCATCGCGGTACGAATAGTCTCATAATCTCTTAATTCACCCAAAAGAATAACATCCGGAGCTTGTCTTAGAGCAGCTCTTAAGGCAGAAACATAATCTTCTGTATCTGTTACAATCTCACGCTGGGTTACAATACTCTTTTGGTGTCTGTGGAGATATTCAATGGGATCCTCCAAAGTAACTACGTGAGCATTTCTCGTCTTATTTATTTGATCGATTATACATGCCAATGTGGTGCTTTTCCCGCTGCCTGCAGGTCCGGTAACAAGTACCAGCCCCTTCTTCATCTCTGCTACATCTATTACTGATTTTGGAATATGAAGCTCATTGAAATCAGGTAATTCGAAATTGACCACTCGGATTACTGCTGCCAGCGATCCTCTTTGTTTAAATACACTGGTACGAAACCTCGATAAGCCTTGTACTGAAAAAGAAAAATCATCATCGCCCATTTTATTTACCTTTTCCATGGGACGATTTTTAGCCAAATTATATATTTGAGATATAATATCAGCCAAATCATCAGGAAGCAGGCTTTCCCCTTCTTGAGGATATATCATTCCGTTAATTTTCAGTGAAAAACCAGATCCCGGAATTAAAAAAATATCCGATGCATTTCTTTCTACCGCCATTTGTAAAATTTTTAAAGCCTTCATTTTTCTCTCCATTCAAATATAAATACTAAACACCACTCCAAACAGGCATACTGTCGTCCACTTCGTAATCTTCTTTATTTTGAATAATCCAGGTTACAACGGTATAATTCTGTTTTCCTTCTTCAATATTGTCATGAGCTTTCAATTGCAGCTGCATCATAAGAAATTGATCTGCTCCTGCATCAATCGTATAGCTGATACGATTATCCTTTTCATTAAAAGCATCTTTAAAATTTTGTTTTACCAATTCTTTAAAACTTTCTTCATCTGCAGCTTCAGCTGATAATTCTATCAGTTTCTTATTTACGTCCTTTTTTAGCAGCTCTCCCTTTGAATCTGCGGCATAATAAGCTTTCACACTTTCTTCATTTTTTACTGACAAACGATAATCAGCCTTGGCACTTGCCAGAGAAAGGGTACTAAAAACCACTAAGCATAGTACCGTAAAAATCAACAAAAGTGAAGTCGTTCCAAACTGTATTCTTTGTTTATAATCTTTTTTTATCTGCATTTTATACCTCACCGGGCAAATATTTCTTTACTGTCAGCGTGCAAATTTTTTCCTTGCTGTCTTCATCATGATAAACATGTATATTTACCTGCAGTATATCATCCTGTACCGAATCTTTCGCCTTTACCATATATTTTCCATTGCTTATCTGTTCTGCTTCTGCAGAAATAAACTCATGACTGGGAGACTCCATTGCTTTGATGCTCTCGGCCATACTCTGTGCAAGAACTAAAGCTTCATTTATTTCCTGCCCTTTCCGGCTCATTCCGTCAGCTTTCACAAAAACGTTCAAGCATAGTGCGGCACAAAGGGCAAAGAATAAAATAACACAAATAAACTCCATAAGAAAGACTTGAGATTTAGAAGAATTTCCATTACTCATCATCCTTCACCTCACTTCGTAAAGATAAAAGCAGATAATTGGAATTTTCATCGGTAATTTTGACTTTTAACAAATTATCTTTTATCATTTTAAAAGACATTCCCTGTAGCTCCATAATATTTATCCCATCCTCCAAGGTCAGTCCGCTGTCCTCACTGCTGAAAAGCTCTTTCAAATTCCCATCTTTACAATAGATCAACGTACTATATACTTGTCCGTCATATACTTCGGAAAGCTTTAAAACAGATGTATTTTCTATATTTTGTACGGAAATCATATCCGATTTATCATTTTGCTTAACTTTATTGGATATATAGGATAATGCTGTAGTAGTGCCGAAATTCTCATCCATTCTAGTTCCCACATTTTCATATATCCTTGCTCCGAACAAAATTGTAAATAAAGCACTTATAGCCAAGGCAAACAACAGAATCATTGTAAATAAAAATTGTACGGATTGTCCTTTATTATAAATTCCTTTGCTTCTCATAAACCTCTCCTATATTTTGGAAACCGTTATGTCCGGCATCACATTAGACGCAAATCCCTCATAAAATACTGCGTACTTTTTATTATCAATCTGTATTCCATAATTTTCAACTAAATAATCTACTGACGCAGGATATCTCCCTTCTATGGCATAGCATTGAACAGAAGCTCTCTGAATAGCTTGCTGTAATGCCTCCGCGCCTTCATCTGTGGCTCTTTGCGAGATGGAATTTACTGCAAAGAGAAAAATGCCCACGACACAAACAAAGGCCATTATTGATAAAATATAGTTCTTCATATCTATTCCTATCTTCCTATCCTATGGATGCCATAATTCCAACCAGAGGCATCATAACCGATAATAAAATCAAGCCTACAATCACAGCTAAAACCACTACCATTGTTGGTTCAAATCTCATAATCAAATTGTCAATTGCCGTATCTA
>DKLE01000164.1:5370-5580 GCA_002455605.1 Firmicutes bacterium UBA6648 | reverse complement strand
ATGTACTGGAAGAATATTTGGATACTTTTTATAAAACCTTTGATGAAATTAAAGAAGAACGTTTTGATGGTATGATACTTACAGGAGCACCGGTAGAAACTTTAAGCTTTGAGGAAGTGGACTACTGGGAAGAGCTTTGTGAAGTCTTGGAATATTCTAAAACCCATGTATATAGCAGTATGTATATCTGCTGGGGGGCGCAAGCAGGTC
>DKLE01000164.1:4687-5144 GCA_002455605.1 Firmicutes bacterium UBA6648 | reverse complement strand
TTATTATCATTACGGCATTGATAAATACCCGATGAAGGAGAAAATGTTCGGCGTATTTGAGCATAAAGTAGTACGCACTCATAGCCCGCTGATGAGAGGGTTTGACGATATTTTCTGGGCTCCTCATTCCAGATACACAAAAATCCGAAGAGAAGATATTGAAGAGCATTCAGAAATAAGGATTTTGGCAGAGTCGGAGGAGGCAGGTCCGCATATTCTGGCAACCGATAACGGAAGGCAGATCTTCATTATCGGGCATCAGGAATATGATAGGGAAACCCTGGGACTGGAATATTATCGGGATTTGAGAAGGGGATCCTCCCCGGTTATTGTTCCGAAGAATTATTTTAAAGAGGATCAGCCGGGCAAAGAAGTTCTGGTAAGATGGAGGGGACATGCCAGTATGTTATTTGCCAATTGGCTTAATTATTATGTTTATCAGGAAACTCCATATGAT
>DKLE01000164.1:0-4495 GCA_002455605.1 Firmicutes bacterium UBA6648 | reverse complement strand
TCAGGAAACTCCATATGATTTAGCTCAGCTTTAAAACTAGATATTCAGCAGCCATGGGATTATAGCACATGCGGTAATTTCAATGGAACAGGAGCATGAAAACAACGATAGTTGAAAATAATGCCATATGAGGGTATGTTGCCCTCTTTTCTTTTTTTCACAAATAAGGTATAATATTATGCTACAGTATACATAACCAATTTAGAGTGTATAAACACAGATTCCAAAAGAATTTATACAGGAGGTATAAATGGAAGGAAGTATATTTACTTCAATTGCAGCCATATTGATTTTAATCATATTATCAGGGTACTTTTCAGCAACAGAAACTGCTTTTACATCACTAAACAGAATAAGAATGAAGAGTATGGCAAGTGCAGGCAGTAAGAAAGCAAAGCTTGTTCTTCGGCTGGAAGAAAATTATGACAGGCTTCTTACAACGATTTTAATAGGCAACAATATTGTTAATATTACCATGACATCCATTGCAACTGTATTGTTTGTTGATTTATACGGTTCCTATGGGGCAACCATTTCAACGGTAGTCATTACTATTGTCGTATTAATCTTTGGTGAGATATCTCCTAAGATTATTGCTAAAGAATGTCCGGAGAACTTTTCTATGTTTTCCGCACCTCTTCTCAGAGTTCTAATGGTGATTATGAAGCCGCTGAACTTTTTATTCTCTCAGTGGAAAAAAGTTATAAGAAAACTGTTTCAGATCAATGATGACCGGACGATTACAGATGAAGAACTGATAACTATCGTTGAAGAAGCGGAGACAGAAGGCAGTCTGGATGAAGAAAGAAGCGAATTAATCCAAAATGCCATTGAATTTAATGAGCTGGAAGCTTATGACGTGCTGACCCCCAGGGTTGATGTGGAAGCCATAGAGATCGACGAAGAAAAAGATGAAATCGCAAAAATATTCTTGGAAACTGGTTTTTCAAGGCTTCCGGTATATGAAGAAAATATGGACAAGATTGTGGGCGTTTTAAATCAAAAGGATTTTCATAATTTTGTAATCGGACAGAATAAAGAAATCAATGATTATGTGACACCGGTGGTATTCACACCGGGATCCATAAGGATTGCAACACTGCTGAAACGGATGCAGAAGGCGAAGACTCATATTGCTGTTGTAGTAGACGAATATGGAGGTACAGAGGGTATTGTAACCATGGAGGATATTGTAGAGCAAGTAATGGGTAATATTGATGATGAATTTGACGAAGAAGAATTGCCAATCGAAAAAATTGACGATAATACATTCATCGTTGATGGATTCATTAATCTAGATGATTTAGACGAAGAACTGAATTTAAATCTTCAATCGGAGAACAGCGAAACCTTAGGGGGTTTCCTCATTGATCTTTTGGGTGAAATACCGGATGAAGATGAACCTGAAAAGCGAGTTATTGAATACGAAAATTGTGTATTTAAAATTCAATCGGTAAAAGAACGCAGGATTGAGAAGGTTAAACTATATATCGTTCCTGATTCACAGGATGAGAATGAGCCGAAATCAGAAATCGAATAGCTGACCGGGGAGCAAATTTTATGTTTGTTCCCCGTTTTTTTAATGCTCGTTAGAGCATTAAAAAAACGGTTGAATTCAAAAAATGCTCATGGTATTATTTGAAATACAAATTTGATTTAAGACATAATCTGTTGTGCCAAGTTTTATTTTAATCAAAGTGTGCCTTTTAGTTAATGTAGAATTTAAAAATAATGGAATGGAGAATCAATTATGAAAAAATTTCTTACACTGCTATTAACACTTGTATTGGTCCTGAGTTTGGCTTCCTGCGGCAACACATCAACGACAGAACCAACAAATAACAGCATCACATACCTTTCTCTCGATGGGTGGGATGAAACTGTAAAAGGTGGTATTAATGACCTGTTTGACATGTATGGTAAAAATAGCGAAGGGTACGATCCAGACCTTAAACCCTATGCAGTTTTTGACTTTGACAACACAATTTCTATTCTTGACATTGAAGAAGCTTTAGCTATTTATCAGCTGGAGCATCTACGCTTTGCCATGGAACCTCAGGAAATGGAGGAAGTATTACTGACAGGCATTCCTAAAGATAAAGTTCAGGTAAGTCTTGGAGAGGATTATCGCTCCTCTTCAAATAAAGATTTGACCATAGCAACTGTAGCAAAGGATGCGGCGGCCGCATATAAAAAATTGTATGATGCAGGATATGTTGCTGCGGATAATAGCCTGGAAAGTAAAAAGGAAGAATGGCTGAAAACAGATGACTGGAAAGAGTTTTCCTCTAAAATGCGTTGGATGTATAGTGCTATCGGTGACACGATGGATGTCTCTGTTTCTTATCCTTGGATTACCTATTGGTTCACAGGAATGACACCGGAACAGGTTTATGCACTTGCAACGGAATCTCATCAATTTAATCTCTCTGAGGCAGAAGCCGGTAAATGGGAAACAAGAGAATTTGCAGGCCCTGTCAATTATGATTCTTTAGCAGGTCCTCTTTCTATAAGCTACAAATATCCGGTAGGAATTTCTGAAGAAATGAAAGAGCTGATAAGTGCTCTTGACGACAATGGATTTGATGTTTGGATTTGTTCCGCATCTTTTATTGATGTCATTAAAGCTGCGGCCATGCAGCCAGAGCTGTTCGGACTGAAAGGAATTGACGGAGTAGTTGCTATGGAAAGCAAATTAACTGACGGAGTTTATGATAATGTATACAATTATGATGCTCATCCACAGACTCAAGGCCTCGGTAAATCTGAAACTATAGAAAAAGTTATTATGCCTAAGTATAATGGGAGAGGTCCCGTATTCACTGCGATGGATTCCCAGGGAGATTTTAATTTTTGCTCAGAATTCAAAGATACTGCGGTCAATTTGATTTTAAACCGTCAACGTTCTGATGATGCAGGACTTTTATCCGTAGCCGCTGTATATCAAAAAGAAAAAGGGATTGATCTGGCTTCGGCACAGGAAAGCGGAGACACCTTATTCTTACTGCAGGGACGAGATGAAAACAAAGGAATTCTTTTACCGCAGGCAGAATGTATTAACCTTGGTAAAACGGATGCCTTACTTTTCTCGGATAAAGCTCAATCCTGGTATGAAATGCTTCAGTCTGGCCAATATAAAACCATTGGTGACATGATTAATGATTGTGTCAATATAACCGGAAAGCTAGCTCAATATGATGGTTATAAGACAAAATAAGTAATTCTTATCTATAATCCTCAAACTTGGCACCACATAAAAAGCAGACAGCCTTACACGAACTCTGTAAGGCTGTCTGCTTTTGTTTTGAAATCAATACTTTTAATTTTTTCCCATATAATGAAAAATCACTGGAACTAATTTCATATTTACTCATCCTATAAAATAATAATGATTGAGAGGGAGGAAGAAGGATGAGAAAATATGCGGTAATTTTATTAAACGGAACTGCAATTACTTCTGCTGCTTATATAGATGAAGGAACTATCTATTTACCCATAGGTGCAGTATGCAAAGGGCTGGGATATCAAATTAATTGGATACAAGGAAATGTCCCAGGAGAAGAAGCGGGTTTCGTTAATTATATGGGAAAAACATATATGGAAGCAGACCTTTTTTCAGAGATTTTTGGAATGGTTGTGGATTATAGCAGCGGGGCACAACAGATGACCTTGAATACGATTGCTGGAAATAACATCACCATCCAAACAGAAGAAAGGGATCTTGAGGGCAAAGAATTTATCATTCATTTGAAATATCCCAAGATAAGCCGATTAAACAATGAAGCATCTGAAAAAAAAATCAATGCAGTTTTTGAAAAAGCGGCAAGTGACGCAGAAGCACAGGGGTTAAACATTGGGACTGATTTGGCCAATTCAGGATATCTAGGTCCACAGATTTTAGTTACTGATCTAAATTATATAGTAAAATATAATCAAAACAGTCTTTTAAGCATTATTCTGTATAATTACCAGTATGCCGGCGGTGCACATGGTACAACGGCTCAAAGTTCTTATACCTTTGATTTAAATACTGGTAAAGAACTAAAGCTGGGTGATTTACTGAATGAAAATACCAATTATACCAGCTGCATAAGCTCCCTCATAAGGCATGATATCGACGAAAGAATTGAAGCAGGCGAATTAGTCGAATTAACAAGATTTACTACTATTGGTGAAAATCCTCCTTACTATCTTTTTAATGATTCTTTTGTATTCTACTTTCAGCAATATGAATATTTTCCCTATGCAGCAGGAATACAGGAGTTTGCCATTAAGTTCTCTGCTTTAAAGAATAAATTTACGAAGGAATATGAATTTTTGTCTAAATAGCTGCAGTTTGTCTTTCCATTAATACGCATAGATCATATGTCCAATTTGTACAGAAACAGGTTTCGATAGGATCCACGTATTGGTGGTCTTATCGTCATAATAGAACTGAGCGCCATTTGTAGGATCGGATCCATTCATTGCTTCTTGTGCGGCTTTGATAGATTCC
>DKLE01000067.1 GCA_002455605.1 Firmicutes bacterium UBA6648 | reverse complement strand
CGTTATAGTGATTTTATATAGGCGTTCTTATTTTTTAAGAATTCTTCATAGGTATTTGAGAACTTATGAGAGCCATTTTTTTCAGGACTGAGGACATAATAATAATAATTGGTATCCGCAGGATATAAGGCCGCCTTTATGGATTCAATTCCCGGTGAGCATATTGGTCCGGGAGGAAGTCCTGTGTTTTGATACGTGTTATAAGGCGAATCTACCTGTAAATCATTATCATCCAATCTTTCTTTATGTTCCGGCAATGCATATTGAACTGCGGCATCAATCTGCAAAGGCATATTAATTGCTAATCGATTATAAATCACACTGGCAACCGTAGGCTTTTCAGAAGAAACAAGAGTTTCTCGTTCAATTAATGATGCTATGGTAATAATTTTATACATATCATAACCCATTTCTGCTGCTCTGGTGTAATATTCATCTAAAACAAGCTTGTCAAAATGAGCCAGCATTTTGTTGATGATTTCATGCTCACTGGCTGTGGTATATATATCATAGGTTTCAGGATATAAAAAACCTTCCAGACGATTGGAGCTGTTCGGTAACAGGGGCATAAATTTATAATCAAAGGTACCATATTGCAGCTCTGACATAAAGGTGTCTCTGTTGATTAAATTATTTGCGGAAAGCTTCTCGGCCGTTTGTTTTACCGTAAGTCCTTCCGGAATGGTAAATCTGCTGGTATTAGAATCTCCGGATATAATTATTTCCATGATTTCTTCAACCGGCATAGATGCGGATAAAGAGTACTCTCCAGCTTTATATTTACCGTCATTTCCTTTCATCTTAGACAACAATTTAAACTTGGCTGCACTTGAGATAATCTTATTTTTTTGTAATATCTGGCCGATTGTCTTTGTTCCGGAGCCTGGTGGTATACTTACAGCAACTAATTCAGTACTTTCTTTATTTAAAGGGTTTCCTAAGGTGCTTATATAAAATACAGAACTTGCGATCAATACAATAATCACTGCTGAAATAACAGCCGTTATATTCAAATTTTTTACTTTTGCCTTGCTTGGTTTCCGTTTTCCCATAAATATTTCCTCTTTTGTATTAAATTAATTAGAAAGGGACGTATAGAACGCCCCTTATAATTAATGTATTCAGTTTAGTGCTTTATTTAGCTCTGCCTAAATATTCGCCGGTTCTTGTATCTATCTGAATAACTTCGCCTTCTTCAATAAAAATAGGAACTTGAACAATTGCACCTGTTTCTACAGTTGCTGCCTTTGTTACGTTGGTAGCAGTATCACCCTTAACACCAGGCTCCGTTTCAGTTACTTTTAAGTTTACAAAGTTAGGAGCTTCTACCATGAAAGCAGAACCCTTGTAGAATTTAATAGTAGCATCATCATTTTCTCTTAAGTACTTGATAGCTTCTTCAACCTGTTCTTCCATCAGAGGAACCTGTTCAAAAGTTTCCTGATCCATGAAATAGTAAAGCTCTCCGTCGTTATATAAGTACTGCATTTGTTTCGTTTCGATATGAGCCTTAGGGAATTTGTCATTGGGGTTAAATGCTTCTTCTCTGGTTGCTCCGGTAAGAATATTCTTATATTTTGTTCTTACAAAGGCGGCACCCTTACCTGGCTTTACATGCTGGAAATCTAAAACAACATGGGGTTCACCATTTAATTCAAAAGTAATACCTTTTCTAAAATCACTTGCGTATAACATATTTTACTCCTTTATTATTAGTGTCAAAATAACTAAAAAACCTGGGTTTTTAGAGAATTATTAAGTCTTTTGCAGATTTTACGGTATTTATTATACCAAAAGATGTAACAATTGCCAAGTCCTCAATACGAACTCCGAATTTTTCTGGTATATAGATACCAGGTTCAATGGTTACAGGCATGTTCTCTTCTAAAATTTCCTTGCTTTCTCTATTTAGAAAAGGAAGTTCATGAACCTCTGTGCCCACGCCATGACCGGTACCATGAGGAAAGTATTCACCATATCCGGCTTTTTCAATGATATCTCTGGATGCCTTATCTACATCAAAACATTTCTCTCCGGCCTTGCATGCATCTATTCCGGCTAACTGGGCAGCTAAAACAATATTATAGACCTTTTTTTGCTCTTCTGTTATATGGCCCATAGCAATGGTTCTCGTCATATCTCCGCACCAGCCGTTATAGACAGCACCAAAATCCAAGGTTACCAAGTCTCCGTCTTCAATAAGCTTATCAGTAGGCTCGCCATGAGGCAGGTTGGTACGTTCACCGGAAACACATATAGTCGGGAAAGATAACCCTTCTGCCCCAAGAAGCCGCAAAACTCGCTCAATTTCATCAGATACTTGAATTTCAGTCATTCCAACTCTTATAAAACCTAAAATATGTGTAAAACACATGTCACCTATGGCCGCAGCTTTCATTATGTTTAACAGCTGCTCAGGGGTTTTAACCATTTTATTTTTGGTTTCCAAGATTGATAACCTCCCCCAAAATCTTATAAATATCATTCATCATCAGTGAAAATCTTAATTCAGACTGCAAATATTGGGCAGCAAGGGGATCGCTCATCATGATACCATAAAGCTGCTGTATCTGTCCGGTAAATTCTTCATCAATTTCTTGACCTAAAATTTGTTTTGTCTGCATCTCCATCTGTTTCGCCTGAAAGTCATTAATCATTTCTGTCAGTTCACTGTTTTGAGAAACGGATTCCTTCATCGCCTCATACTGTTTTAACTCTTCTGACTCTTTAATTGCTGTAGCCAGAGATCTGGCTGCATCGTATACATTCATAATTATACCTCCAAGAATATAGGCAGTATGACAGGACTTCTCTTTGTCTGTTTATATATAAAGCTCCTGAGATCATCCCGCACTGCTGATTTGAGAGCATTCCAATCTTTAATATTTTCCTCACAGCATTTGTCCAGTGTATTGGATACAAGATTTCTGGCCTGTTCAATAAGATTTTCATTTTCTCTCACATAAACAAACCCTCTGGAAATAATATCCGGACCGGAGCATATTGTACCGGAGGCTTTATCGATAGCGGCTACTACAATAATCAAACCGGATTCAGAAAGCAGTTTTCTGTCACGAAGTACTATATTTCCTACATCTCCTACACCAAGCCCGTCAACGTAGACCGCCTGTGAAGGTACTTCTTCTTTTAATATTTCTGCTTTATTTGCAGTAATGTTAAGAACATTACCGTTCTCTAAAATAAAGATATTTTCCGGTTCTTTACCCAGGCTTTCAGCAATTTTTGCGTGTCTTTTCAAATGTCTGTATTCCCCGTGCACCGGCATAAAAAACTTTGGTTTGATCAAGGAATGCATTAATTTTAATTCTTCTTCGCAAGCGTGTCCGGACACGTGTATATCTGCTATATCGGAATAAATTACTTCTGCACCCTTTTCAAAAAGCTTGTTAACCACATTGGAAACGGTTTTTTCATTTCCGGGAACCGGGCTGGAAGACAAAATAACCATATCACCTTTTTTTATGGATACTGCTTTATGATCGGCAGAGGCCATTCTTGCAAGAGCCGACATAGGCTCTCCCTGACTGCCGGTAGTAATAATAACAAGCTCCTTATCCGGAATATTTTTCGTTTTATTAATATCAATCAGCGCATTGGCAGGTACGTTTAAATACCCAAGCTCCATGGCAATATTCACTACATTAACCATGCTCCTGCCGGAAATTGCTACTTTACGTCCAACCATAACCGCATTGTCAATAATCTTTTGAACTCGATGCACATTGGAAGAAAACGTAGCAATAATTATTCTTGCATCTGAATTTCTGAAAATATTTTCAAGTGTAATACCTACTGTCTGTTCCGACATAGAATAGCCGGTTCTTGTAGCATTGGTGCTGTCACACAGCATCAGCTGAATTCCTTTGGCTCCAAGCTCAGCTAGTCTGGCGAAATCCATGGGCTGGCCACCTATAGGAGTATAATCTACTTTGAAATCTCCTGTATGAAAAACTTTGCCTACAGGGGTATCAATACATAAGCAAATCGCATCAGCAACAGAATGGGTGCTTCTGATTGCTTCCACATTAAATGCGCCGAGCTGGACTTTATCTCCATGAGCAACGGTCATTAAGTTGCCTTTGATTCCATGCTCTTTCAGTTTATTTTCCACCAAGCCTAAGGTTAATCTGGTGCCGTAAATAGGAACATTAATCTGCTTCAACAGATATGGGATTGCTCCGATGTGGTCTTCGTGACCATGGGTTAATACCATACCTTTAACTTTTTCCTTATTTTTTACGATATAAGTAAAGTCAGGTATAACGATATCGATTCCGTACATTTCATCCTCAGGAAAGGACAATCCACAGTCAATAATCAGTATATCATCTTTATATTCCAAAACGGTCATGTTTTTACCGATCTCATTTAATCCGCCAATTGGAATAACGCGAAGTGGACTGCCATTCCTTTTATTACTTTTTTTTCTCATTCTTTCTCCGTTCTACTTTGCCATGAAATTTATTTCACAACGATATTCAATAGCTTATTCGGTACTGCTATAACTTTAACAATATTTTTTCCGTCTATTAAAACTTTTACTTTTTCGTTCTCCATCGCTATGGCTTCCAAAGCTGCTTTATCTAAATTGTTTTTAATATTCATTTTTTCTTTAACTTTTCCATTAATCTGGATGACAATTTCAATTGTATCTTTTACCATAGCAGCCTCGTCGTATTTTGGCCAATTAACCCTATGAACAGATTCATTATGTCCTAAGCTCTGCCACATTTCTTCACAGATATGAGGAGTAAATGGTGATAAGATTAATACCAGGTTTTCAACCGAGGCCTTTAAAAGTCCCAGATTGATATTTTCATTTTCCTTGTATTTATACATTTCATTAACCATTTCCATAATGGAACTGATCGCTGTATTAAAGCTGAATCTGCCGCCTACGTCTTCAGAAACCTTCTTAATCGTTGTATTCATTTCATAAGCTAAAGATTTATCTTCTTCTGTTTCTAAAATATATGAATTTGGTGCATGTTCTATAACACTTGCCAGTTCATAAACCAGTCTGTATACTCGGTTAAGGAATCGGAAGCTTCCTTCTACACCGGCATCAGACCAATCAAGTTCTCTGTCAGGAGGTGCAGCAAATAATATAAATAGTCTTGCTGTATCTGCTCCGTATTTCTCGATAATTTCAGCAGGAGTCACCACATTACCGATGGATTTGGACATTTTTTTACCATCTTTGATAACCATTCCCTGCGTTAGTAAATTTTCAAAAGGCTCTTCGTGGGATGTATATCCAAGATCATAAAGAGCCATCTGGAAGAATCTTGCATACATCAGATGAAGGATTGCATGCTCTACTCCACCAATGTATTGGTCAACATTCATCCAATACTGTTGTTTTTCTTTTGAAAATGCTTCTTTATCATTTTTTGCATCTGTATATCTTAAGAAATACCAAGATGAATCCAGGAAGGTATCCATCGTGTCCATTTCTCTCTTAGCCGGCTTCCCGCATTTAGGGCATACGGCTTTAGCAAAGGTTTTACTGGTTGTCAGCGGGGACTCGCCTTTACCTGTAAACTCTACATCCGTTGGAAGCATCACAGGAAGGTTTTCTTCTTTTTCAGGAACCCATCCGCAGTCATCACAGTAAATCATTGGAATAGGAGTACCCCAATATCTTTGTCTTGAAATCAACCAGTCTCTCAGTCTGTAATTAATCGATTTCTTACCGATACCTTTTTCTTCCAGATAATCAATGATTTTAATGATTGCATCCTTATTGTTCATACCGGTAAACATTTCAGAATTAATCATTTTACCTTCTGCGACAAAAGCTTCTGTTAAATTATTGATATCAATAGAAGGATCGGAAGACTCAACTACAGGGATGATTTCACAATTAAATTTCTGTGCAAATTCAAAGTCTCTCTGGTCATGAGCAGGTACAGCCATAATAGCACCTGTTCCGTAATCCATAAGAACATAGTCAGAAATAAAAATAGGAACCTGTTTTCCGTTTAGAGGATTCACAGCATATCGTCCGATAAATACTCCTGTTTTTTCGTTTGTGGTGGAAGTTCTTTCAATATCGGACTTGTGCTGTATTTCATCCAGATATTTCTCAACTTCTTTCTCTTTTTCTGTATCCTTCACCAGCTCTTTGACATATGGGTGCTCTGGTGCAAGTACCATGTAAGTTACACCATACAGAGTATCGGGCCTTGTAGTAAAGACGGTAAGTTTTTTTTGAAATTCGTGGATATCAAAGTCAACTTCTGCCCCAATGCTCTTTCCTATCCAGTTTTTCTGCATGATTTTAACTTTACTAGGCCAGCCTTCCAGCTTTTCAAGATTATCTAAAAGTCTTTCGGCATAATCAGTGATCTTGAAATACCATTGAGACAATTCTTTTTTGCCTACTAAAGAACCACAGCGTTCGCAGCCTCCGTCTACAACCTGTTCATTGGCCAGTACGGTCTGACAGCTGGGACACCAGTTGACCGGATTTTCTTTTTTATATGCCAGTCCTTTATTATAGAATTGAATGAAAATCCACTGCATCCATTTATAATAATCTGGACGGCATGTTGCCAATTCTCTGTCCCAATCATAAGCGAATCCCAATTCTTTTAACTGCTGGGTCATTTCTTGTATATTGTCTGTGGTCCATTTGGCAGGCGCGATGCCATTTTTTATAGCAGCATTTTCTGCAGGAAGCCCAAAGGAGTCATATCCCATGGGATGTAAAACGTTAAATCCCGCCATAGTCTTGTATCTTGCGATCACATCACCGATTGAATAGTTTCTTACATGCCCCATATGTAATTTTCCCGACGGATATGGAAACATTTCCAAAACATAATACTTTTCTTTGCTGCTGTCTTCCTTCGTGGAAAAGACTTTGTTTTCTTCCCAGTATTTCTGCCATCTTGCTTCAATTTCCCTGAAATTGTACTTGTCTAACATCGATCAATCCTCCAAATCAAGTTCTAAAAACTCGCAATCGCCCCAAACCTTTTCAATATTGTATCTTTGGCGCATTTCTGTGGTTAAAACATTTACTATTACATCGCCGTAATCCATTAGAATCCAGCCTGAGCTAGGCTGCCCTTCTATATTTTTTGCAAATATATCATTTTTTGCAAATTCGTCATCAATATCATCGCTGAGTGCTTTAATCTGTCTTTCATTATTCCCTGAAGCAAGGACAAAATAATCAGCAAATGATGATTTAATGCTAATATCAATACACACGATATCCTGTGCCTTTTTATTGTCTAATACCTTCGTTGCCAATAATGCTGTTTCTTTACTATTCATCTAGAATCTCCTTATTATTTGATTGTTTTAAATAATCTCTCGCTTTTATTGTATCTTCGTCCAAAAATAAATCTTGAGACTTCACATAATCAATGGTTCTTGACAAGGATAGCATGCAGGCCCCGTCTAAACTTATTAATGCCGCTTTTCTCAGCTCCTCAACACCTTGATACTGTCTGTTTGGCTCTATGGCGTCAGCTAAGTATATTATTTTTTCCAACGGTGACATCTTTGCTCTGCCCGTGGTATGATAGCTCACGGCATTTAAAATATCATGATCCGTAATGCCATATTCTCGTTCCATAATGGCTGCCGCAATTTTGCTGTGGGCCAGATTTTTATTATTTAAATACTTGTCATCCAACTTAAATTGTCTTATATATTCATTCATTTGAGTTTCAGAGATTTCTCGGAACATATCGTGAAACAATGCAGCAAGTTCCGTCTTCTCTGAGTCAACACCATATAAATCCGCTAATTTCAAAGCAGTATCCCTTACCGCATAGATATGGCGTTTTCTCTTTTCTGATAAATTATGTTCTATATAATCATTTATACAGTCCGTTTTCATCGATATACCTTTCTACAGCGTCAGGGACAAGAGCTTTGATACTGACGCCCCTTCCTATCTTAGTTTTTATATCGCTAGAGGAAATCAGAAGTTCTTTATTATTTAACAGGACAATATTAGTATTATAGACCTGTCTTATCCTGTCTATACAGGATTTTAATTCCTCTTCCTTATAACCGGGCCTGCTTCCTATAGCAAAGCTGCACTCTTGCAGAAGCTGAGCCGCTTCATGCCAGAGTTCAATATTTATGAAAGCATCCGTCCCCAGTATAAAGAAAATTTCCCTATTCCGATAAAAATCCTTTATCCGCCTTAAGGTGTTAATGGTATATGAAATTTCGTCGTTTTCCAGTTCAATATAAGAGATCTCCAGTCCCTCTATTCCCTGAAGAGCGAATTCCAGCATACGAACCCTGTGCTCCTCGGAAGTTACTTTTCGATTCAGCTTGAAGGGCTGGCGCTTTGCGGGAATAAATAATACCTTATCCAAGTTTAATTCTTCTTTTGCCTGCAAGGCAAGCTGTATATGCCCTAAATGGATAGGATCGAAGCTCCCTCCTAATATTCCGATTTTTTTCATAACCTCTCCACTTACGTCAAGAACAAATTTATTTTATCCTCTTATTTTTATACTAAGCTCATCAAGCTGATCTTCCGGTACATTTGTAGGAGCATCACTTACCATGCACTGTGCTGCCTGATTCTTAGGGAAGGCCATGACTTCTCTGATGCTGTGCTGTCCGGATAAAAGCATGACAAGCCTGTCAAGACCGTAAGCCAGCCCTCCATGAGGCGGTGTACCGTACTTAAAGGCTTCCAGAAGAAATCCGAATTTGCTTTCACATACTTCTTTACTTAATCCAAGAACTTCAAACATTTTAGACTGTAAATTTTTATCATGAATACGGATACTTCCTCCCCCAAGCTCTACACCGTTAAGTACGATGTCATAAGCCAGTGCCTTCACCTTTCCGGGCTGAGAATCCAGCATCGGTACATCTTCCAGCCTTGGACAAGTAAACGGATGATGCATAGCTGAATAAGAATTGGTTTCATCATCATATTCAAACAGCGGAAAATCTACAACCCATAAAAAGTTAAACTGATTGTCATCCAGCAGGCCAAGTCTGCCTGCAATTTCTCTTCGGAGGAAACCTAACGTATCAAATACAATTTTAGGCTTGTCGGCAGCGATAAGGATTAAATCCCCCGGTTTAGCATCGAATACAGCAGCAATTTTTGAAAGCTGTTCCTGCGTAAAGAACTTATTGACAGAAGAATTTATTTCACTTTCTGCGATTCTCATCCATACCAAACCCTTGGCTCCGTAATGCTTAGCGGCATCTGTAAGCTTATCAAGATCTTTTCTGCTGAAGTGTTCAGAGCCGCCATCAATATTGATACCTCTCACGTCTCCCTTTTTCTCTAATGCGTCTGCAAATACTTTAAATTCAGTTCCGGCAATTATATCATTTAACTTTTTCAGTTCGAATCCGAATCTTGTGTCCGGCTTATCACTTCCGTATCTTTCCATGGCTTCATCATAAGGAATTCGCCTGAAAGGAGTGACAATATCAACATTCATCATTTCTTTCATCAATTTCTTTAGGAAGCCTTCTTGAATCTCGATAACATCATCTACGTCAACAAAAGACATTTCCAGGTCGATTTGTGTAAATTCAGGCTGTCTGTCAGCTCTGAGATCTTCATCTCTGAAACATTTTGCGATTTGAATATATCTGTCCGTACCGCCTACCATCAACAGCTGTTTGAATAGCTGAGGAGACTGAGGCAGTGCATAAAATTTCCCGGGATTTACCCTGCTTGGCACCAGATAGTCTCTTGCACCTTCCGGTGTGGGCTTATTTAGAATAGGTGTTTCAACTTCCGTAAAACCCTGACTGTCAAAATAATCTCTGGCAAGCTTTGTAATATTGTGCCTAAAAGTTAAGTTTTTCTGCATCTTCGTTTTTCTCAGATCCAGATATCTATATTTTAATCTTAAATTATCATCTACATTATCATCGTCTTTAATATAAATCGGAGGAGTGTCAGCTTCTGAATAAATAATTAAATCATTGGCAAAAACTTCGATATCTCCCGTGGAGATTTCCGGATTCTTGGATTGTCTCTCTTTTACTGTTCCTTTAATGCCAACAACATATTCACTTCTAATCGTATCCGCTCTATCAAAAAGCTCCTGAGGAATTTTATCGTCAAAAACAATCTGGACAATTCCTGTTTTATCTCTTAAATCACAGAAAATAAGACCGCCCAAATTTCTTCTTTTCTGAATCCATCCGTTCAGAACAACCGTTTCATTAATATGATCTGCACGCAAAGCCCCGCACATGTGTGTTCTCTTAAAAATATTGCTCATTATTTATATCTCCCATCTTACTTTTTTAATTCCTCAATAATGCTTTCAATACTAACAACTCTTTGTTCTGATGTAGCCATGGTTTTAATAGCCACTTTTCCTTCATTCAGCTCATTGTCACCGATAACAACCGTATACTTTGCATGAATTCTATCGGCATATTTGAATTGGCCTTTAAAGTTTCTGGCAAGGAGATCCATTTCTGCCTTTATTCCTTCTAAGCGAAGCTTTCTAATCAGAGAGAGTCCATACATTCTAGCCGGCTCACCCATGACCGCAATAAATACATCGATGGGATCCGGTTCGGGAATTGCAATACCATTGGCTTCCATGGTCAGCAGCAGGCGTTCAATACCAAGACCAAAACCAACCCCGGGAGTGGACGGACCGCCAAGCTGCTCAATCAAGTGATCATAGCGGCCTCCGCCGCATACGGTCCCCTGAGCACCTATCTTATTGGAGACAAACTCAAAGGCTGTCTTTGTATAATAATCCAATCCTCTTACAATGCCTGGATCTACGATGAATTCAACGTCCATAGCAGTTAAATCCTTCTGCAGTTCTTCAAAAGCTTCTTTACATTCATCGCACAAATACTCCAGCATAGTCGGTGCACCCTTGCCCAATTCTTGACAAAGCTCTGACTTACAATCAAGAATTCGAAGAGGGTTTCTGTCATATCTGCCCTTACAAGTATCACAGAGCTGATCATATTTAGGCTTTAAAAATTCTCTTAAAGCTTCTCGGTGCCTTTCTCTGCACTTGGGACATCCAATACTATTAATTCTGAGTTCTAAATCCTGAATTCCCAAAGTATTTAAAAAATCGTAAGCTAGACAGATAACTTCTGCATCTGCCATCATGCTGCTTGTTCCAAACACTTCAATACCAAACTGATGAAATTCTCTCAGTCTTCCTGATTGCGGTTTCTCATATCTGAAACAAGGTATATCATAGTACATTTTTGTCGGCTGAACTTCTGCAAATTGTTTGTGCTCAACAAAGGCTCTTACCACCGGTGAGGTTCCTTCCGGTTTCAAAGTGATGCTTCTTTTGGCATAGTCTTCAAAGGTATACATTTGTTTTTCTACGATATCCGTAGTATCCCCAACACCCCTGGTAAATAAT
>DKLE01000256.1 GCA_002455605.1 Firmicutes bacterium UBA6648 | reverse complement strand
GGAGGAGAAGATAGTCATTACAATGACAACATGATGGCAGATATCATCTATACAATTAAAAGCAATTATCCCGATTGTGCTGTAACGCTTTCTCTCGGTGAAAAGGAATATGATTCCTATCTGTTATATTTTCATGCGGGGGCTGACCGATATTGCTGAGGCATGAAACCTCTAATCCCCAACATTACAGGAAATTGCACCCGGAAGAAATGTCGCTGACACACAGAAAAAAATGTTTAGAGCAATTAAAGGAAATCGGATATCAGGTGGGATGCGGCATTATGGTGGGCTCGCCTTTTCAGACGGTTGACAATCTGGTAGAGGATTTACTGTATATCAAGGAATTTCAGCCCCATATGGTGGGAATCGGTCCATTTATTCCTCACCATGAGACGCCCTTTGCTGCAGAAAAGGGAGGAACCGCAGAGCAGACGCTGTTTCTGCTGGGACTGAGCCGGCTTATGCTGCCAAAGGTCTTACTGCCGGCTACCACTGCATTGGGAACGATAAATCCCAGGGGGAGAGAATTGGGCATTCTTGCGGGAGCCAATGTGGTGATGCCAAACCTCTCGCCGGTTTCGGTACGAAAGGATTATGAGCTGTATGACAATAAGATCTGTACCGGAGATGAAGCTGCAGAATGCAGACAGTGCCTAGACTTACGGATGAAATCCATAGATTATGAAATCGTTGTTGAAAGAGGCGACTTTATAAAATAAATTTACTGATGGGGAAGCAGAGCTGACTCACAAGAAAGGAACAAATTATGTATAATCCAAAATCGTTAAAGGCGGAGGAGTTTATATCTCATGAAGAGGTCTTAGAAACACTTGAATACGCAGAAAAGAACAAGCATAATCGTGAATTGATTGGCCGCATCATTGACAAAGCCAAAGAGCGGAAGGGCCTTTCTCATAAAGAAGCTTCCGTCCTTTTAGCCTGCGATATAGAGGAAAAGAATCAAGAGATTTATGCCTTGGCGGAACAAATAAAAAAAGATTTCTATGGAAACCGCATCGTTATGTTTGCCCCCTTGTATTTATCAAACTATTGCATAAACGGATGTGTATATTGCCCTTATCATAAGAAAAACGGTCATATTGCAAGAAAAAAACTGACTCAAGAGGAAATCAGGAAGGAAGTAATGGCTTTGCAGGACATGGGGCATAAGCGCCTAGCCATAGAAGCCGGAGAAGATCCGGAAATGAACCCCATTGATTATATATTGGACAGCATAAAGACCATATACAGCATTAAACATAAAAATGGGGCCATTCGGCGTGTTAATGTAAATATTGCGGCAACAACTGTAGAAAATTATAAGAAACTGGCGGAGGCAGGAATCGGTACTTACATCTTATTTCAGGAAACCTATCATAAGGAAAGCTATGAAAAGCTTCATCCTACAGGCCCTAAACATAATTATGCGTATCATACGGAGGCTATGGACAGAGCTATGCAGGGAGGTATCGATGACGTTGGACTGGGTGTACTATTCGGGCTGGAGCTGTATAAGTATGAATTTGCCTCGCTGCTGATGCATGCAGAGCACCTGGAAGCCATACATGGGGTAGGTCCTCACACCATCAGTGTGCCGCGAATAAGGCGTGCAGACGACATTGATCCGGACGTGTTTGATAAGGGAATTGATGATGACATCTTTGCCAAAATAGTAGCCTGTATCCGAGTGGCGGTACCATATACGGGAATGATTATTTCCACGAGAGAAAGTCAGAAATGCCGGGAGAGAGTATTGCATCTGGGAGTATCACAGATCAGCGGCGGTTCCAGGACCAGTGTCGGCGGCTATGTAGAACAGGAGCCGAAAGAGGAAAATTCCGCACAATTTGAAGTGAGTGATACTCGATGTCTGGATGATGTGGTAAAATGGCTGATGGAATTGGGGTATATTCCAAGCTTTTGTACGGCATGCTACAGAGAGGGAAGAACCGGCGATCGATTCATGGAGCTGTGTAAGAAGCAGCAAATTCAAAATTGCTGCCATCCGAATGCATTGATGACGCTAAAAGAATATTTGGTGGATTATGCAGCACCAAAGACAAAAACAATAGGGGAAGCACTGATTTTAGAGGAAATGAAAAATGTTTCGTCGGATAAGGCCAGAGGAATAGCACTAAACTATTTAAAGGAGATTGAAGAAGGCAAGAGAGATTTTCGATTCTGATTTTTATTTTATTGTCGGTTGAGAAAGTGTTTTTTAAAACAAAAAGATAAACTGCTGTAAGGCGATAGCTCAAGTATGCTTAGCTCTTACTTTACAGCAGTTTTTTATTATCCTTCAAAAAAATTGGTTTATTAATCCACTCGATTTAGAGTTTGTCCTGCCAGGAAGGACTCTACATTAGCAATGCATCCATCCATGATGATTTGGCGCATTTCTTTTGGAGTCCAGCACATGTGAGGGGTTATATAGCAGTTGTTCAGCCCGATAAGCGGGTTGGACGGATCAGCAGGCTCCTTGGCCAGTACATCCATACCGGCGGCAGACAGCTTACCGCTTTTTAAAGCTTCTGCCACATCTTGTTCATTAAGAAGTATTCCTCTCGCTGTATTGATTAATATGGCGCCATTTTTCATTTGACCAATGAATTCCTTATTAATAAATCCGGCGTTTTCTTCTGTAGCAGGGCAGTGAAGAGACAGGATGTCTGCCTGGATTGCTGCCTCTCTATCCTTACTGTAAACATGAACGGTCATTCCAAAGGCTTGAGCTATTTCAGCTACTTTCTTGCCGATATTTCCATACCCGATTATGCCGATACTTTTTCCTTTTAAAAGAAAAATCGGAGACTTCCAATAGCAGAAATCCTGAGAAGTAAACCATTCACCCTGCTGAACGGATTGATTGTGCAGAGAAACCTGGCTGCAAATTTCTAATATTAGGGCAAAGGTATGCTGTGCAACGGCATCCGTTGAGTAAGAAGGTATGTTGCACACGGCAATTCCCAGCTCTCGGCATGCAGCTAAATCCACGTTATTATATCCGGTGGCCATAACCCCTACAAATTTTAAATTAGGGCAATTAATAAGGATATTTCTCTTTAAGGATATTTTACTGATAAAGATGGCTTCTGCCTCACGGCTTCTATCTAAAACAAGCTCTTTGGGAGTACGGGGATAAACCGTCAAATCTCCGAATTTACGGAGACCGTCCCATGAGAGCTCCGGATCGATGGTGGCTCCGTCAAGAATAACCATTTTCATATATATCACACTCCTTCTGAAAACATCAGCATTCATTTTTAATTTTAATTCATATTTAATCTATAATTGTTATAAATTAAATTTACTAAATTTATATTACATGATTATTCTTTGAAGGTCTATGGATTTATGCTATAATGATCTGATTAAAAACAATTGGGAGGTAAATAATGCTAAAATATGCATTTATTTCAGAAATAAAGAATATAACTCCGGAAGAGTACTCGGCAGTTTATAAAAATGAAGAATGTTATAATCTGGTGATTGGTTCCCCCGATATGAAAACAACAGAGGAGCTTGTAAAAAAATTAGCAGATGAAGGCTATACCCTGATGAATTTTTGCGGAGCATTTGATGGACGAAAAATAGAAAGGTTAGAAAAAGCTGCAGGGGATAAAGTAAAAATGTCTCATGTGAAATATTTCCCTGAAGAATTGGATAAATTAAATAAACTAACATCTCTAAAAGAATTTGGAATAATCATAGAAGGTGCTGATAATTTGACTGATCTCTGCATAAAATCAGATAGCTGCAATCTTCATGCATACTTTGTAAAAGATATGGAGATGGCTAAAGAGGCGGCTCAGAAATTGGTTGAAAGGGGCGTATATTTCATAGAAATGTGCGGATGGTTCAACAAAGCTATGACAGATGAAATAATAGAGTCTATAGGAGGAGCGGTTCCGGTGGGGTCGGCGGGGCTTTAAGCCGGAAGAAAGCATATCGAACCATAATAAAGTAAAAAGGGAAATAAAAAAATGACATTAACAGAGATCCTTTTTATTGGCATAGGACTGGCAATGGATGCTGTGGCAGTATCTATGACAAACGGAATGGTATATAGGAATTTACGCATAAAAGAATATGTGGCAATGCCTGTTTTTTTTGGGACATTTCAGGCTTTAATGCCGCTTCTCGGGAATTATGCGGGATATCTGTTTGCCAGATTTATATCCAAATATGCAGGTATCGTTATATTTTTGATTTTAGGCATAATCGGCGGTAAAATGATTAAAGAAGGCTTTGAACACAGGAAAGGACCTTTAATGCTATGTGGCAATAAAAAACTCAGCTTTGGGGTTCTTGTCTGTCAGGCTATAGCTACGAGCATTGATGCTTTTGCTGTAGGCGTAGGCTTTAATGCTATACAGGCAGATATCATTCAAGCTGTTGCAATTATTGCAATAGTTACTGTTGTTTTCACATCAGCAGCTATATTGATCGGCCGTAAATGCGGCGACATATTGGGGTGTCAGGCAGAAATTTTAGGCGGTGCAATTTTAGCTGTTATAGGGATTAAAGCAATTATTGCCTAGATGCACAGAAGGAGAAAAACAATAATATGAGAATGGATAACAGAGACAAGGATCAGATTAGAAAGGTAAAAATAACAAACAATTATTTGATGAGTGCGGAAGGCTCTGTGCTTATTGAAATGGGAAATACCAAGGTAATATGCACGGCTTCCGTTGATGAGTCTACGGCTAAGCATTTAAAGGGTACGGGTCAGGGCTGGATTACTGCGGAATATGGTATGATACCTCGTTCCACGGCAACCAGAAAGACAAGAGATGCCAGCAGAGGAAAGATTGACGGAAGAAGCATGGAAATTCAGCGATTGATAGGAAGATCCCTTCGTTCCGTTGTGGATATGTCCAAAATGGGAGAAAGAACCATTTGGATTGATTGTGATGTTATACAAGCAGATGGCGGAACAAGGACGGCCAGCATTACAGGTGCTTTTGTAGCCATGGTAGAAGCTATGAAATGGATGAAGGCGCAGGGCATGATAGAGGAGATCCCGGTAAAAGGATTGGTGTCCGCTGTGAGCGTAGGAATCATAGACGGAGAAAAAATGCTGGATTTATGTTATTATGAAGATTCCAGAGCACAGGTGGATATGAATCTGGTGATGACCGATAAGGGAGAATATATCGAAGTGCAAGGAACAGGAGAAGAAGCTCCGTTCACATCCGAGGATTTAACAGAACTTTTGGAATTGGGGAAAAAAGGATGCATGGAATTGAATAGGGCACAGAAAGAGATTATCGGTGAAATATAAAAAACAGTATTGGACAAAATGTAGATGGAGGAACGTGAAATGACAATGATCGCAGTTGCAGCTTCTCAGAACCAGCATAAGATTGATGAAATGGAAGCTATTACGGAAAAGTTCGGAATGAAGATCGTAGGCCGTGATGATTTCGGCTTGCCAAAAATAAAAATTGAAGAAGACGGAGAGACTTTTGAAGCAAATTCTTTAAAAAAGGCCAGTGAAATTTGCATGCTGTGCAATCAGATTACTATTGCAGACGATTCAGGGCTGGTAGTAGATGCACTGGATGGAGCACCGGGTGTCTACTCTTCAAGATTTGCAGGAGAAGAAGGAAACGATAAGAAAAATAATGCGAAGCTTCTGGAGCTTTTAAAGGATGTTCCTATGGAAAAAAGAACAGCAAGATTTGTATCCGTGATAACAATGGTTTATCCCAATGGAACTAAAATTGTTGCCAGGGGAGAATGCGAGGGACATATCCTGTTTGAGGAGTCTGGCGAAAATGGTTTCGGATACGATCCACTGTTCAGACCTTTAGGCTATGCTGTGAGTTTCGGAGAAATTCCTCCGGAAGAAAAAAACAAGATCAGCCATAGGGCAAAAGCCTTGGAAGAATTACAGAGGCAATTAGAACAGCTCCATTAAATAAAAGGTGGAATATGAATAAAAAAAGACTGATACAAATGATCGCGCTGGGCATTAAGCAGATTCGGGATCCATATTATCATGGTTTTGCCGCACAGCTGGCATTTTATTTTCTGATGTCTATTGTACCGACAATAATTGTTCTTTCTCAGCTTCTTGGAATTTTTTCCGTATCCCTGGAGGCATTGGGCGACTTAATCCAGAGGTACGTTGCAAAAGATGTGGCCGATGTGGTGCTTAAGTTAATTTCATACCAGTCCACAAGAGCCATGAATACGGTTTTTATCGTTATTACTTTATGGGCTGCATCCAGAGCAGAATTTGCTCTTATGAGAATAGCCAATTATACTTTAACCGGCGGTAGAAGTACAGGAAACGGATATTGGCGTGAAAGAATAAGAGCCGTTAAAACAATGGCGGTGACTCTATTTACGCTGGCTTTTGGATTGATTATTTTAGTTTACGGAGAGCTGATTATTGAATTAGTGGCAGCAACTCTGATGACAACCATCGGAATAAATTATGAAGTCAATATGTTTTGGCTGGCTCTCAGATGGCCGATAACTATGGCTCTTTATTTTCTGATGGTAACATACAGCTATTATGTGCTGCCTTCACATAAATTAAAATTCAGGCAGATTTTGCCGGGCAGTATTTTTGCTTCGGTGGGGATGCTGGCGGTGACATCGGGATATAAGATATATACGCAATATATTTCCAACTATGATATCCTCTATGGATCTTTGGCAGCTGTTGTAGCTGTTATGATGTGGTTTTATTTTTTAGCCTGGGCGTTGGTTCTGGGAATACTCTGCAATAAGGTATGGGCAGATACAAAATATAAGTAATTGAATTGCAAATAAAAAACCTCTTGATTTGAATTGACCCCAATAAGTTAGACCTAAAAATCTAGCTTATTGGGGTCACATCAATTTCCGGTCAAGAGGTTTTTTTATACAGTACAATAATCTATTTACTGATAACCCGGATTTTGATTATTCCAGGGATATTCAGCTTAGATGCTACATCGGCTTCGGTTACCGTTCCATCTATGTCAACAAGGGTGCAAGCATAATCGCCTTTACTTTTATTTAAAAGATTATTGATATTTAAATCCAAATCAGAAACAGCTCCGGTAATGGCACTTAGCATAGCCGGAATGTTCTTGTTTAAAACGCATACTCGGGTACCGTTTACAGGACCTAAGCTGCAGGCTGGGAAGTTGACAGAATTCGTAATATTTCCGTTTTCAATGTAGTCCATCAGTTCCTCTGCGGCCATAACAGCACAGTTATCCTCCGCTTCTTCTGTGGAAGCACCCAGGTGAGGTATGCAGATAACACCTTCTTTTCCCACCAGCTTATTGTTAGGGAAATCCGTGATATATTTTTTTATTTTTCCGGAAGCCAGAGCAACAAGCATATCGTCATCATTAACTAATTTGTCTCTGGAGAAGTTAAGGAAAGTAATACCGTCCTTCATGAGGGCAATCGTATCCTTATTTATCATTCCCTTGGTTTTATCCATGGCAGGAACGTGGATGGAGACGTAGTCGCAGTTTGGCAGCAATTCTTCAAGAGAATGTACCACAGGAATAGTGTTGGAAAGATTATGAGCGGCATGCAAGGTTATGTATGGGTCATTTCCGATCACTTTCATACCGAGCTTTTCAGCGGCATTGGCAACGGAAACACCAATGGCTCCAAGACCGATAACGCCTAAAGTCTTTCCTTTAATTTCTGTGCCTGCAAACTGACTTTTTCCTTTTTCCACAGCCTTGGAAACATCTTCATTCCCTACCAGCCCATAGGACCAGGTGATGGCATCCGGTATATTTCTGGCCCCAAGGAATATTCCTGCCAATACAAGTTCCTTTACCGCATTGGCATTGGCACCCGGAGTGTTGAAGACCACGATGCCTTCTTCTGCGCAGCGGTCAACGGGAATGTTGTTCACACCGGCACCGGCTCGGGCAATTGCCAGAAGACTTTGTGAGAATTCCATAGAAAGCATATCCTGGCTTCTTACAAGAATACCATCTGATGAATTCATATCTTCAGTTATTTTATATTGGTCTGTAAGACGGCCAAGGCCTACAGGAGATATTTTGTTTAGCGTTGCAATATTATACATTTTTGTCACCTCATAACAAATTTTAGTTAAAATTTTGTGATAAACACATTAAAAATTGTCTTGCTGCACATTATACCACTTTACTCGACATGAGTAAAGTGGTATAATCATATTTAATTTACAATTTAGCATGGCCTAACGGGGTGTTAATAATAAGAATAGTTTGATGAAAGAGGTGAAGTTTTTAATGAATAAAGATAACGGCAGAGTGTTTAACTTTTCAGCAGGACCATCTATGCTGCCTTTGGAAGTAATGGAAGACGTAGCGAAAGAGCTTACTAATTATATGGGCTGCGGCCAGTCAGTTATGGAAATGAGCCATCGTTCAAAGGAATTTGTGGCAATTACAGAAGAAGCGGAAAAAAATCTTCGGGAGCTTATGAATATTCCGGACAATTATAAAGTACTATTCCTTCAAGGAGGAGGAACCCTACAATTTTCAATGGTTCCTATGAATCTTCTGAAAAAGTCGAAGAAGGCAGACTACATAGTAACCGGTACTTGGGCAAAAAAAGCCGCCGCAGAAGCCAAGAAATTTGGAGATATAAAAATCGTAGCATCCTCGGAAGACACCACCTTCTCCTATATTCCTAAAGTAAATAAGGAAGATTTCAGAGAAGATGCAGATTATGTTCACATTACATTTAATAACACTATTTACGGTACTCATTATGGATATATACCGGATACGGGAGATATTCCCCTGGTTGCAGATATGTCCTCTTGCATTCTTTCAGAAGAGATAGACGTAACAAAGTTTGGCTTGATTTATGCAGGCGCTCAGAAGAATATTGCACCAGCAGGAGTTACTATTGTTATCATCAAAGAAGATTTAATCGGCTTTGCACCTGTAGATATACCTACCTATTTAGATTATAAAGTACATGCAGAAAATGACTCCATGTACAATACGCCTCCTTGCTTTACAATTTATGTGGCCGGAGAAGTCTTTAAACACATTTTAAAGAATGGGGGGATTCCTCCTCTAAATAAGCTGGATATTGAAAAGGCAGGAAAGCTGTATCAGTTTATTGATAACAGTAAATTATATAAGTGTCCTGTCCAGGAAGACAGCCGTTCTTTAATGAACGTAGTTTTTGTTACCGGAGATGCGGAGCTGGATAAGAAATTTATCGCTGAAGCAAAGGCAGCAGGTCTTGTAAACCTTGGGGGGCATCGTTCAATCGGAGGTATGAGAGCAAGTATTTACAATGCTATGCCGGCTGAAGGCGTGGACGCATTGATTAATTTCATGAAAAAGTTTGAAGAAGAAAACGCAAAATAGATTTTAAGATAGACACAAAAATAAAAAGTGATAAGAATTGAAAAATTTTTATCACTTTTCGTGTTTCATTAAATTATAGTTAAAAGTTAGTTAATAAGGGAAAATGAGGAAAAATAATGAAGTATTTGATTATCGTTCCCGATGGCGCAGGGGATGAAAAGATTGAAGATTTAGGTGGAAAAACACCTCTTGAAGTGGCAGCTATGCCGGTAATCAACGGGCTTGCGGCAAAAGGTGAGGTAGGTATGGTTCAAACCATACCGGAAGGGGTGGCACCGGGCAGTGATGCGGCCAATTTATCAGTTATGGGATATGATCCGGCAGTTTATCTTACAGGACGATCACCGCTTGAGGCAGCAAGTATCGGCATTGATATGTCAGAAACAGATGTTGCCTTCAGAACAAATATCATTACCTTAGTAGATCCGAAGACCGGCAGGCCGGCAGATGGGAACTCCCAAACTGCCTATGAAGATTTGATTATCACAGATCACAGTTCCGGTGATATCACTACGGAAGAGGCAGATGCATTGATTAAGGCTTTGCAGGGGGAACTGGGGTCTGAAAAAATTCAGTTCTATACCGGAGTAAGCTATCGGCATTGCATGATAGTTAAGGAGGGATCCACCGACTATGATTTGACGCCGCCCCATGACGTTCTTGGGAAAAAAGTCGCAGATTATCTGCCTAAGGGTGAAGGAAAAATGAATGATGCATCCGCTCAGCCTGGTGACTTTATTACAGAACTGATGAAGAAAAGTTATGAAATCCTGAGGGATCATCCGATTAATCGGGAAAGGCTGGCGAAAGGATTAAATCCTGCAAATACAGCTTGGATCTGGGGCCAGGGTAAAAAGCCAAGCTTGTCTTCTTTTTATAATAAGTATAAAATTACAGGGACAGCAATTTCTGCGGTAGATTTAATTAAGGGAATTGCTCTTTGTGCAGGACTGGATTCTGTCGATGTAGAAGGAGTAACAGGGACCTTGCACACAAATTTTGAAGGAAAAGCGCAGGCCGCAGTGAAAGAGTTTCAAAAAGGAAAAGACTTTGTTTATATGCATCTGGAAGGACCTGATGAATGTTCTCATCAGGGCGATCAGCCGGGAAAAATTAAATGTCTGGAATTGATTGATGAAAAGATAGCAAAGCCTATTCTTGAATATTTGAAGAGTACTGGGGACGCTTTCCGAGTGTTGGTGGTACCAGATCACAGAACACCGCTGTGCATCCGGACGCATTCATCAACACCGGTTCCTTTCGTCATATATGACAGTACGAAGGAGCGGGAAGCGGATAGTGCCAGAGCTTTCAATGAAACTTCCGGTGCAATGGGAAAAAGCTTTGGAAGCGGATATGAATTAGCTGATTATTTTTTTGAGAGATTAAATTAGATTTGGGGAAACAATGAAAAAAACGATTATAACAATGATTGTGCTATTTTCCTTAGTTGTTAGCCTGGGTATCAATACCTCTGCTGCTTTTGCGGAAGCTACGGTAAAAGATAATTCTGTATCACATACAACAACAAATGTACCAGCTATTGTGGCAGAAACAGGGATATTAATCGATGCAAAAACAGGGACTATTTTATACAATAAGGGAATGGATATACAAAAAGAACCTGCGAGCACCACGAAGATGATTACAGGGCTTTTGGCCCTTGAAAATTTACCGCTGGATAAAGTGGTTACAATTGATGCAGAGACACCTTTCACCGAGGGGAGCAGAATCTACCTGATGGAAGGTGAGAAAATTACAGTGGAAGACCTGCTCTATGCTTTATTTTTGGAATCAGCCAATGATGCAGCGGTAGCTTTGGCAAAAGAAATGGCTGGAAGTATTGAAGATTTTGCAGTGATGATGAACGAAAAAGCCAAGGAACTGGGAGCGAAAAATACCAATTTTATTAATCCCAACGGTCTTCATCTAGACGGGCATGTGACTACTGCTTATGATTTGGCCATGATTGCAAAAGCGGCTATGGAGAATCCAAAGTTCAGGGAGTTTGTCACTACATACAAGTATACCATCCAGCCGACTAATAAACAGGAAGAACCCAGATATTTGTATAATACCAATCGACTGCTTTATGATACGAAGACCAAGGTGTCTGCAAACGGGGTAATCCGTACCGCAAAATACGACGGGGTGACAGGAATAAAAACAGGATATACCGGTCATGCAGGAGGTTGTCTGGCGGCCAGTGCCCTGAGAGATGGGACAGAGTTGCTGGCCGTAGTGCTGAAGTCTACGGATTCCGGCAGATTTGGTGACTCTATAGCTCTTTTAGATTGGGGCTTTGAAAATTATCATACGGTTAAGACCGTTAACAAGAATTCAGATTTAGGGACTATAAAGGTGTCAAAGGGCAGTAAAAAACAAGTGAATTTAGTGGCAGAAACGGACGGCTATGCCACACTTCCCCGTAATCAAAGCACCAAAGTCTTAAAAAAGGTTGTGAATGTTAAAGATAAGGTAGAAGCGCCTGTTCAGGCAGGGGAAACCGTAGGCACCATAGAATTTTTCCAGGGTGAGGTATTAATGAGCTCTGTCAATATTGTGGCTGCAGAAGCTGTTGAAAAAGGCGGAATTTCTGCTATACTTAAAGTATCAGGAAAAGGCGCCAAATTATATGCAGGCATTGGTATATCAATAGTCTTCGCCGGTGCCGTTGCAGGGACGCTGCTTTTCATAAGGAACAGGAACATCAGACGCCGAAAACAGAGAAGAGCAGAACGCGCCATGCGGATTGCTATGGACAGAGAGATAAACAAATTGTATTACAATAAAGAAAAATATATGAACAGGTAATTATGTTTGATATCAAAGAGAATTTAAAAAAACTCCCGGACAGCCCGGGAGTTTATATACATAAGGATAAACTGGGGCAGGTTATTTATGTGGGGAAAGCCGTTTCTCTGAAAAACCGTGTGCGTCAGTATTTTCAATCGCCTAAAAATATGCCGGCAAAAGTGCGTGCGATGGTAAGCCATATTGAAGAATTTGAGTATATTACTACTAATACTGAGATGGAAGCGCTGATTTTGGAATGTACGCTGATTAAGCGCTATATGCCTAAATATAACGTTTTGCTGAGAGATGATAAAACCTATCCTTATATAAAGATAACAATGGATGAAGAGTACCCCAGACTGGTTAAAACCAGAAGAGTGGAAAAGGATGGCTGTAAATATTTTGGGCCGTATGCAGATGCTGGAGCGGTCAATCAGATGATTGATTTACTGAATAATATCTTTGTGCTTAAACGTTGTGCCACAAGGAAATTCCCTGAGATTATAAAACCTTGTCTGAACTATCACATCAATCAATGCAGAGGCATTTGCACAGGAAAAGTCAGCAGAGAATCCTATATGCAGGATATCATGCATATTATGGATTTTTTGAACGGAAAGACAAAGCCGTTGGTGGACATGCTCACTGAAAAAATGCTGGAGGAGTCGGAGCTGCTGAGCTTTGAAAGAGCTGCTGAATTAAGAGATTACATTGAAGCTGCTAAAACAATTACAGAAAAACAGCGGGTAGTTCTGCTGGGATTAAAGGATTTGGATATTGCACTGGCTATTTCCAGCAGCCAGAAATCCTACGTGGTATTATTTTTTGTTAGAAATGGGAAACTAACAGGGCGTGAAAGCTTTGCTATGGAGGGAACAGAAGATAAAAATGAACTGGTGAGTGAGTTCCTGAAACAGTATTACAGTGAGAACCCTAATATTCCGTATGAAATCTTGGTGGAGCAGCCTGTAGAAGAAAGTGAACTGATAGAAGACTTCTTGGGAGAAATTGCGGGAAGACAAGTAAAAATAACGCTTCCACAAAGAGGGGATAAGAAAGATTTACTGAAATTAGCCCAAAAAGATTCCATTGAGCTGCTAAAGTCCATTGATGAAAGAGAAAATAATCATCGAGCCAGACGAGAGGCCTTATCGAAAGAAATTGGGTCTTTAATTGATCGGATTACCGGCAGCGGGGCAAATAATCCTTTAGATCTGCAATTGGACAGCCATGCTCAGAAATGGAAAGATTATAGGGTGGAGGCTTACGACATCTCCAATACAAATGGAATTGATTCGGTGGGGGCCATGGTGGTTTTTGAAGGGCTGAAGCCTAACAAAAAAGAATATAGGCGGTTTAAAATCCGAACCGTGGAAGGGCCAAACGATTACGGCAGTATGCAGGAAGTTCTATACCGCCGATTTAAAAGAGCTTTGGAAGGAGATCCTTCTTTTAAAACCCTGCCCCATATTCTTTTTATTGACGGAGGTAAAGGTCAGGTATCTGCTGTTCAGCAAATACTCCATGCGATGAAAATCAATGTAGCGGTTGCAGGCATGGCTAAAGATGATAAGCATCGAACCAGGGCATTGATATATAAACCCTATGGAGAAGATGAGTATGAGGAGCTGCTGCTGAAGGAGCATCCTCTTTTGTTTAAATATACAGGAGCCGTTCAAGAAGAGGTTCACCGGTTTGCTATTGATTATCACAGAGGCCTGAGAGGAAAGCGGATACAGGGATCGGTTCTGGATGAAATTGACGGTATAGGGCCTCAAAGACGTAACTCTTTGCTGATTCATTTCGGAAGTCTGGATAAAATTAAATCCGCTACAATCGAAGAATTGTGTGAAGCGCCGGGGATAACTGAATCGGTAGCAAAAAATATCAGAGAATATTTTGATTGATAAAGGCAAATTATGGTGGTATAGTATTGATAATAGTATATGAAAATTTGCATATACTAAGTAAATTACCAAAACGATTTTTACATGGAGGACTGTAGTATGTCAGATAAAGAAAAGTGCGCTGGCGGTTGTGGCTGCGGATGCGGTGAACACGAACACGATCATGGAGATTCAGATTTTTTAACTTTAGAATTTGATGATGGTGTAGAAGTTGAGTGCGAGATTATGGGTGTATTTGATTTTCAAGGAAAAGAATACATTGCTCTTATACCAGATGACGGAACAGATGATGTTTATATCTATGGATATAAGGAAGTTGGCGAAGAAGAATTTGAATTAGTTGATATCGATGATGATGAGGAGTTTGAAAAGGTTGTTGCAGAATTTGATAAGCTAACAGCGGAAGAAGAATAGTTGTTTATAATTTGTTATAAAGAATAAATTGTCAAGTTACGATATGAAAGCAACAAAAAACAGAGAGCAGAAGCTCTCTGTTTTTTGTTTGCTGATTTTTTATTTATTTAGGGGAAATCCAAAAGGACAGTTAAATTTTATGGGGATAAAACTTAACTAATTCCCTTAATATTTTTTAGAATATACTGAATGAAAACTATTGTCAATAGGCAGTTTTATAATACTGCATTTGAATTGCAAAGAATGGTCATATTCTATGATAAGATTGCCATTAAATTACAGTTTTTGTACGCAATTTTGCGGTTGTATACAAAGAGGACGGTTGACTAGGGTTACCGGCTCTTTGATTTTCTGATAAAAGCGATACCGACTAATGTGAAAAGAATCAGTCCTGTTAAAGTAAAAGATTTAAATTCTTTAGTTACCAATTCCAGTATACAATAAGCGGAGCCTATTAAAAATGCGATACCAAGCATTAAGCTGTTTTTATCCATATTGGTTAAGACCTCCTATATGTGACTTTTAAATCAGAGATTGTTTTGTTTTAAAGAACTATTAAATTTTATTATAGCATAAAAAATGCATATATTTAATAGTTGAATTATAATGATGTTTCGGATATAGTAACTATGTATGGTCGCCAATAAGACCAAACAGTTGGAGGATGATATGAAAAAATATGATATTATAATTGCTGGTGCAGGTGCGAGCGGGGTATTTCTGTCATACGAACTTACGAAGCTTGATAATACAGCTAAGATTTTAATGGTGGACAAGGGTGCACCCCTTGAAAAGAGAGTATGCCCGATAAAATTGGGAAAAACAAATAACTGTATAAAATGTGAACCTTGCCATATCATGAATGGTTATGGAGGGGCAGGAACTTTATCAGATGGTAAATATAATATTACAACTAAATTCGGCGGAGATTTACATGCATACATAGGCCAGGACAACGCTATGGCGCTTATGGAATATGTTGATGAGGTGCTTTGCAGTTTTGGGGGAGTGGATGCCAAGCTGTATTCTACAGGAAATTCCGATTTAAAGACTACAGCGCTGAGAAACAATTTAAATCTGCTGGATGCCAAGGTGAGACATCTGGGAACAGACAGAAACGTACAAATTCTGGAAAGAATCTGTAATCATACAAAAGACAGAATTGATATGGAGTTTTATTCCACTATCTGTGAAGTAACGCAGAATTCCGACGGCACTTTTTATGTTAAGACGAATAAAGGTGATGAGTATCAATGTAAGGAGCTGGTTTTGGCTACCGGACGATCCGGATCAAAATGGATTTCAAATATTTGTAATCAAATGAAGATCGAGCTGGAACAAAATCGAGTGGATATCGGGGTTCGCGTTGAACTTCCTGCTGAGATTTTTAAACATATTACGGACGAGGTGTATGAGAGCAAAATCGTTTATAAAACCGACAAATACAATGATATGGTTCGGACTTTCTGCATGAATCCGTACGGTGAAGTAGTAGCGGAAAATACAAATGGCATTGTCACAGTAAATGGGCACAGCTATGCCGATCCGTCTCTCAGAACGGAAAACACCAACTTTGCACTTTTAGTATCCAATAAATTGACTGCACCGTTTAAAGACAGCAATGAATATGGCGAATCCATAGCACGGCTTTCCAATATGCTGGGCGGCGGTGTATTGATGCAGCGATTCGGCGATTTGGTTAAGGGAAGAAGAAGCAGTGAAAGACGTATGGAAAAGTGTTTTACGCGTCCTACGCTGAAAGCAACCCCTGGTGATTTAAGCTTGGTGCTGCCGAAGAGACAATTGGATAATATAATTGAGATGATTTATGCATTGGACAAGATTGCTCCGGGAACAGCCAATGAAGACACGCTGCTTTATGGTGTAGAAGTAAAATTCTACAATTCCAGAGTAGAAGTGGATGAAAATCTTGAAACAAAGGTAAAGGGCCTTTTTGCACTGGGAGATGGCTCAGGGGTTACCCATTCTTTATCTCAGGCTTCTGCCAGCGGAGTACACTTAGGTCGAATTTTGGCAAAGAAATATTCTAAATAGCAAAATAACCGAATAAAAGTAAGGTGAAGCAGCAAAAACTTCACCTTATTTTTGTGTTTTCGACAAAAAAATATAAAAATTTACAAAAATAGAAGTTGAATTATGTAGAATTTGTGCAGAAACTGTGTTGAAATATAGAAAATTTATGCTATAATATGCTATGACATTTAAGAATGACAAATATTTATCCAAGGATAAGGATACTTTTTACCTTATTGGACATTGTTTTAATCTAATTTGATTTGTGGGATATAAAACGGTTAAAACTGAAGATTGCTCGGCAAAACAGTTGAAAAATTGTGACGCAAAGCTATAGGGCCTTAACTCAATGAGATGGCAGCCAGTTGCATATATGGGGATTCCTGTTAATTGGGAGGCCCTATTTGTTGGGACTCCTGCTATGCGTATTAGGAGTTTTTTTATTTGGAGCAGTGATAATTATCTGAATATAGGGTGCAAACAAACAGGTTAAAGGAGTGGAAGTTATGAGTACTTTAGGTATAGCAGTAGTTGAAATAACGAAAGCGAATGTACACAAATTATTATACGCAAATAAGAATTATTATTTGAATCGAAAGTATCAGCCGGAGGAACTGCAGCAGGTATATGAGAACAATGTAGTTGAGCTGATGGACATGGAGAGCAAGATCCGGATGAATATTTTAATGGAAGAAGCTTTGAAATACAAGAGAAGCACCTTGAATTTTGATATAAAGGTCAGGTGCAAGGACGGAGAATCCAGGTGCTTACTGTGTAAAGGAAAGTTAATTTATAAGCCGGAAAGAGTCACTATGAATATTGTTGAGACCGACATAACCAGTGTCAGCGAAAACCTCGCTTCTGGTATTTTATAGAAATCCATAATTCTGTTGGGCATTATTACAAATAAAGGATCATTATTCTACCAGATTTAGTGTTTTATAATGTAAAATAGTTGTAAATTATGCCGAATAATATATACAAAATGTGTCGAATCATATATAATTATATCAACTTAAAGAATGGGTTAGAGCAATCCATTTTTTTGGGTGAATTCGAAAATATGTAAATGCTGTAGGGAAACAGATTTACCTTTTATAGATGTCAAGGATGACAGATGTTAAAAAACAGAAAGGTGGTGTGTATATTGTCATTTCTAAGCTCAATGAATATAAGTGCTTCTGCATTGACAGCACAAAGACAACGATTGGATATTATTTCTGAAAATGTTTCGAATATTGATACGACCAGAACTGAAACAGGAGGGCCTTACAGACGAAAGATGGTTGTCTTTGAAGATAAGGCCGGTGATGTTTCCTTTAAAGATTCCCTAAATAATGCAATTATTGAAAGAGACGGAAAAGGACGGTTGGTTCGGCGTGATTATAATCCCGGAGTAAGAGTCAGCCAGATTATTGAAGATCAAAGCGACTTCAAAACCGAATATAATCCGGAACACCCGGATGCTGATGAAAGCGGATATGTTAGGCTTCCTAATGTAAACATGCTGGAAGAAACTCTTGACAGCATGTCAGCTACGAGATCTTATCAAGCGAATGTTACTGTTTTGAATGCCGTTAAGCTTATGGCACAGAAAGCGCTGGAGATTGGCAGATAGCTTAAAAGCAGAGTAATTGGAGGAAACAAAGAAAATGTTTATTGATCCTATGCAGACAATTAATAATATTGCAGATTTAAGCAGTATAAATAAAATAAATGGAAATCAAAAAACAATAAATGGCAAGGCTGATACAGACGCTGTGGAATCAGCGCAGGGCGCACAGGTGCCTTTTAAATCTGTTTTTCAAGAAGCAATCAAAGATGTGATTGCTACAGATAATCAGGTGAATATTGACGCCGAAAAACTGGCGACAGGACAGAGCGACAATTTGCATCAGTATAGTATTGACATCGCAAAGGCTCAGCTATCAGTAGACCTGCTGGTCGAATTAAGAAATAAAGCACTGGACTCATACAGCGAAATCATGCGTATGAGTGTGTAATCTAGGATAAGGTGGCAGAACATTGCGAGAACGTTTAGAAGAACAATTAAAACAAATAAAAGAAAAATTGGCAGCAATAGATGCTAAATTGAGCAAAAAGGCTAAAATCCTTATTGCTCTTGCGGCAGTATTAATCATAGCCGTAGCTTTTGTAATAGCTCTTGCATTGAATAATCCCAACTTCAGCGTACTTTATACAGGACTTGACGAACCCGAAGCCGTAGAGATAATAAGCGTGCTGGAGGAACAAGCCATTAAGTATAAGAACAAGAACGGAACCATTTATGTGCCTGAGGAAATGGTTGATAAGGTAAAGGTTGCGTTGGCTTCGGAAGGATATCCTAAAACCGGTTTTACTTATGACATTTTTAAAGATAATGTAGGCTTACTGGCTACAGATTTTGAAAAGTATAAATATGCACAATTTGAGTTGGAAAACCGAATGGCACAGACCATTAAGCAATTTGATGGTGTCAAGGATGCTACGGTTGCTATTGCTATGGCAGACGATCAAAAATATGCTTTACAGGAAGATGTAAAGGAATCTTCCGCTTCTGTTACGGTTACCATGGAGGATGGTGGCTCGCCGAGTAAAGAACAGGTGAAAGGTATTCAAAGGCTGGTTGCAAAGGGAATACCTGGTATGGATATCAAAAATGTAGCTGTTATCGACGGGAATGGAGAAGAAGTCAGTGCAAGCCAAGAGGATTCTCAAGAAGGAGCCACTGCTTTAAAGCTTAATATAGAAAAACAGATTGAAGCCAGTCTTAAAGCAAAGATTTTAGAGTTATTTCAACCAGTATTTGGTCAAGAAAATATTCGAGTAAGTGTAAACTGTTCTGTTGATTTAGACAAGAAAATTAAAGAAATTATTGAATATATTCCGTCAGAGGACAACAAAGGAGTTCTTTCCAAATCAAATTCTACCTATGAGATTCAGGGAGAGGGTGAAGTAACTGCAGGTGTACCGGGAACCGAAACCAATGCAGATGTGCCTGTATACCCAGGAGTAACCACTGATGGAAATGATATTTATTTTAAAGATGACAGGGCTCTGGAATATTTAGTAAGCCAGGTTAAGGAGCAGATTCAAAGCGATGCAGGCGAATTGACGGATACGACAGTTTCTGTCGCCGTGGACAGTGCCAGCTTAACTCCTGCCAAAGCAGGCGAAATGAGACAGGCCATTGCCATAGCCGCAGGTATTGCACCGGAATTAGCGGACACGAAAATTGCTATTTTTAATGCTGAATTCTATACACCGGAGCCGGAGCAGATAACTGGAATTACTGCTATTCTGAATGCAAATCCAATGCTGAAGATTATAATACCGGCAATACTGGCATTGATACTGGCATTGATTGTGGTAGCTATGGTTATTGTTAAAAAGGCTAAATTGAAGAAGCGGGTGCAGGAACTGGCAGCAGCAGAGGAAGCGCAGCGTGCTCAGGATACACAGGAATTAGTGCGTCTTGATGAGTTGGGCAAGACCAGAGAAGAAGAGCTTAAGAGCCAGATTCAAGACTTTACGGATATTAATCCTGAGATTTCGGCTCAATTACTGAAGACTTGGTTAAGAGGAGAAGAGGAGAATGAGTAAAGATGTCAGCGGCTTGACACCACAACAAAAGGCAGCAGCTGTTGTTATTTCTCTTGGGGCTGAAAGAGCTTCTAAGATATATAAATTTCTGGGTGAGGAAGATTTAGAAATCCTCACCTTGGAAATAGCAAAATTGAATCATGTTTCGCCTACTCAAACAGAAGCGGCAATGGACGACTTTTATAAACTCTGTTTGACTCAAAAAGTTATTACGGAAGGTGGAGTCGATTATGCTAAGACGGTACTTGAAAAGGCTTTCGGACCACAGACCGCTACGACCTTGCTGGAAAGAGTGACGCGAAATCTTAAAACCAGAGCGTTTGAGTTTATCCGAAAGACAGATAGCAAAAACCTTTATGCGATCATACAACATGAAAGACCGCAGACTATTGCACTTATTTTATCTTATGCAAAGCCTGAGCAGGCCTCAGAAATTATTACTGAGCTGCCGAAAGAAAAGCAGGTCAAGGTGGTAGAATGCATTGCAAGGATGGATAGTGCGTCACCGGAAACCATTAAAATTGTTGAAAACATACTGGAGAAAAAATTTGCTTCTGTACTGTCATTGGATTTTGCTCAGGTGGGCGGAGTCGATTATATTGCGGAAGTTATGAACAACATTGACAGAAGCAATGAAAAATATATATTTGATGAATTAAGTAAAAAAGACATCAAGCTGGCTGATGACATCAGAAACAGAATGTTTGTCTTTGAAGATATCACCTTGCTTGACGACAGAGGCATACAGGAATTCTTGCGTGAAGTTGAGACTCAGGACATTGTTTACGCATTAAAGGGTTCAACGCAGGAAGTTTCTAATATGATTTTTGCAAATATGTCAAGTCGTATGGCGGAAACTGTTAAGAGTGAACTGGAATTTACATATAATGTCCGTTTAAAGGATGTAGAAGAAGCCCAGCAGAAGATAGTTGCTGTTATAAGGCGTCTTGAAGAAGAAGGAAGGCTCATGATTAATAAGGGCGGAAAGGATGAGATCATTGCGTAAAACATATGAGGTTTTACAAGTTCAATCAGCTCTGGAACGGGCAGAAAAGCGTCTGGAAGAAGCGGTACAGTTTGCCAAGAAGGAAAGCAGCAGAGAAGAGGCAGATGACAGTGCGGCTCAGAAAGCTGTTGAAGACGCTATGTCTGAATTTAAAAAAGCAGCTATGGAAGAGCAATGGAATGAAGAGCTGAAGAAAAATAATGGGGTCAAGAAAATTTATGGATATTCTCCGGAGTTTTCTTCCCATAGCAAAATCGAAAACAATATAACAGAGATAGATGATGACAAAAAAGAACTTGTAGCAAGCATATTGGGGCCGGATGTTTTACAACAGAATGATGAATTGCTTATTGAGCAAGATTTACTGAATGAAGACTTTCATGATGGGTATGAAGCTTTGGATAAAATTGCTGCTTTTAACAGTGCCTTGAAAATGCGTGGTGCTCAATCGGCAGAAGCCGCTATTCTTAGCGAAAGTGAAGAATATGAAATGAAATGCTTTAATGAAAATGATGTGTTTAATGAGGAGACTTATGAAGCAGAGGATATCCTTCCCACTGAATTTTATCTGGATTCCTTTGATGATGAAGAAGAAATTCAAGTTCAGCCATATGACATCAACAGTGCTTTAATTTTGGGAGATGTTATACCTCCGGAGCACGTTTCCGAAAAAACGGAAGATGCTTTGGCGGATTCAGATATACCCCTTGAAAATGATAGTGTAGAAAACGCGATACAGACAAAAGAATTGCTGGAACAGGCTGAAAAGCAGGCAAATGAATTGTTGGAGCAAGCCAGAATGCAGGCTCAGAAAATCATCAATGAGGCTCAGCAGGAGGCTCAGACAATTATTGATGAAAAAGTCCAACAAGCCATGGAGGAAGCTGCCGAGAAAGGATATTCAGAAGGCTTCGAAAAAGGGAATCATGAAGGCTATCTGGCAGCTGAAAATGCAGTTAACGAAGGTATGATACAAGAAGCTGCAGCCTTTGGAAAAGAACTGGAATCTGCTATTGAAGATTTTAATAAAAGAAAAGAAGAAATACTGCATAGCAATTTAAATGATCTCTCGGATTTAGCGGTTAATGTGGCAGAAAAGGTAATTAAAATCAGCTTAAAATCCAGTAAAGATGTGGTTGCTAAAATGATTGTAGCGGCGGCAGAGGACTGCAGAAACAAGCAATGGGCAAAGGTTTATATCTCTAACGAAGATAAAGCTATTGCTATGAACCTGGAGAAAGAATTAATTGATGCTTTAAATCAGATTTCTGCCAATGTGAAAGTAGTAGTGATGGAGGACGAACCGTCAGGAACCTGTATCATAGAGTCACCGGATCAAATTGTGGACGCCAGTGTAGGCACCCAAATGGATAATATAAGGCAAATTGTCAGTGATAACAAACTATAGGGGGATAAGAGCTTGTATTTTAAAGGATTGTCAGAAATGATAAAGAGTTCAGAAACCTTTGAGCATATTGGCAAGATAGAAAATGTAGTCGGTATGAGTATTGAAGCCGCAGGCATCAAAGCGAGTATCGGAGATATTAACATTATTACATCGAAAGACGGAAAACGTAAAGTAATGTCAGAAGTTGTAGGGTTCAGAGGTGATAAAACGGTATTGATGCCCTATGATTTTATTGAAGGGATGGGGTCGGGAGACTTTGTCAGAAGCACAAAACGAAGGCTTCGGATTCCGGTTGGAGAAGATTTATGCGGCAGAACAATTAATGCTATGGGAGAGCCCATCGATGGCAAAGGGCCTATCCAGCGCTCTGCCTTGTACAGTGTTGAGAATAATTATATAAATCCTTTAAGCAGGCCGCCTATTATGGAAAGGATTCATTTCGGAATTAAAGCGATTGACGGATTTCTTACAGTAGGTAAAGGTCAAAGAATAGGAATTTTTGCAGGGAGCGGAGTGGGTAAGAGTACCCTTTTAGGTATGATTGCCAAACAGGCTTCTGCAGATATCAACGTAATCGCACTGGTAGGTGAAAGAGGAAGAGAAGTTAAAGAATTTATAGAGAGGGACTTGGGGCCGGAAGGAATGGCTCGTTCTGTGCTTGTGGTTGCTACCTCCGATCAACCGGCGGTGCAAAGAGCAAAATGTCCCATTGTTGCCACAGCCATTGCAGAATTTTTTAAAGACCAGGGTAAGGATGTACTGTTAATGATGGATTCCTTAACAAGATTTGCTATGGCGCAAAGAGAAATCGGATTGGCGGTAGGAGAACCTCCGGTTGCCAGAGGATATACCCCTTCCATCTATGCAGAAATGCCTAAACTGCTGGAGAGAAGCGGCAATTTTGAGAATGGTTCTATTACGGGTATCTATACTGTTTTGGTTGAAGGAGATGACACCAATGAACCAATCGCTGATACCGTGAGAGGTATTTTGGATGGACATATTATATTATCGAGAAAGCTTGCAGCAAAAAACCATTTCCCCGCTATAGAAATAGGCGGCAGTATTTCCAGATTGATGGCGGCTATAGTGGATGAAAACCATAAAGCACTGGCTGCGAAAATAAGGGATTTACTTGCTGTGTATGAGGAAAATGCCGATTTAATTTCTATAGGAGCATATAAGGCAGGAGCTAATATAAAGCTGGATAATGCGGTATCCAGAATTGATGCTGTAAATGATTTTCTAAAGCAGAAGACTACAGAGTTTTTCAATTATGATGATATGCTGGAGAGGATGACCAGAATTTTGGAATAATCGTTGAAAAAACAGGAGAAAAGGTATAAAATAGGATATTATGGCGAAATTTAAATTTTCTTTAAAATCTGTAGAAAAATACCGAAATATCGCTTTGGACGAAGTTAAAGCAAAATATGCCAAGGCTGTTTCTGATATCAATAAGCAAAATGACATTATAGTAAAGCTCAAGCAGGAATTGAGCAACGTAAATCAGGAATTAAATGATAAGAACAGACAAGGAATAACCATATTGGAGCACCAAGGATATAAAGTATATATTAAAATTCTGGAAAACAATATAAAAAATGAAGAAGAGAAACTGATAGGGCTGCAAAAAATAGAACAGAGACGCAGAAAAGAACTAATTGCAGCAAAGACTGATGTGATGTCTATAGAAAAAATCCGTGAAAAAAGATTTGAAGAATACGTAAAAGAAGAAACAAAAAAAGAAGAACTGGGTATTGAGGAGTTTGTTTCTAATCAGTTATCCAGCCGCAAATAACGGCTTGATATATAATTTATTTTAATCTTTTAGGAGATTAAAAAGCACCTTTAAAATTTAATAGGAAAGGAGGAAAACATTAAATGAATGCTGGAATATTTTTTCAAATGGCAGGAGGAAACCAAGGCATCCTAAATACAGGGAATGTTCAAAAAGGTGATTCCGGCCAAAACTCAAATGCTTCGTTTAAAAAAGAAATGGACAAGGTGTTTGACAGAAAGCAGAATTCACCAAGTGCTGCAGAGAAAAATATCAGAACTGACAGAAGAGAAAACATGAGCAGAATACAGCAGAAATCAGATTTGAAAAAGCTTTCTGAAAGCAGTGAGGAACCTGTAAAAGAGGATATGACTGCAGAGATTGCTCAAGAAGTACAATTATTAGCGGCAGCACAGATTCAATATCCGGCCGCAGCAATGACTGACATGGATGCTTGCAGTATCTTGCAGCAGGGACAAGCGGATACCGTGAATAATGTATTATTTGAGTCCATGCTGAAAGACTCGGATTCAAGTTTGCCGGAAGCTCTGGGTAATATCCTACAACCGGAAGAGGGAGAAATAAAACTGCCTTTTCAGAGTAATGTAGATTTAGCAAAATCTGCTATGCTTAAAGCTCTTCAAAATGAAAGTCAGGAAAAGCCGGTACAAACTCATACGGAGATTTTGACAAAGGGTGAGCTTCAGCAAGATGACGGTTTGCAGGAAAATAATCTTCAATCGAAGACGACAAAATTGCAGAGCTCAGAAAAGACAGAGGAAGTACTGCCGGATCAGACAGAAGGTCTTAAAGAAAATGCATTTGCTAAAAATAGCAGCTTGGATTTATCAAAAGTGCATATTAAAGTTGCAGATGCCCCGGTGGATACGACTCAGGCAGATGCAGCAAAGCAGCTGGCTGATAAAATCATGTACAAGCTTAGTGAAGGAAGGCAAGAATTTGATTTAGAACTCAATCCGAGAGAATTGGGAAAAGTTAATATCAAAATGATTTTTGAAAACGGAAAAGCACAGCTTATTATGAGTGCATCAAATTCAAAAGCTCATCATCTGCTTTCTATGCAGGCTGATGCCCTGAGGGGAATACTAGAAGACAACACCGGATTAGACAGTACCATTACTCTAAAGCAGGCAGAAACTGACGGCAATCAATTTGACCGAGATAATTTTCAGGAGCAAAGCAATAGTCAGCAGAATCAGCGTCAGCAGCAAGAGAAAAAGGATTATACCGGAGATATTTCATTCATGGACAGGCTGAGACTGGGACTGACCGAAGACTTAGAGGAAGCTGTATAGAAAAGGAGGAAGGGTTTGGCAGGCGTATCAATAGATGATAAAATCTTAAGCGCACTAAAGTCTCTTAAAACAGATAAGAGCAAAAGTGACTCAATGAAGACTGATCTGAATTTGCAGACTACTGACTGGCTGACACTCTTGGTTGCACAGTTGAAAAATCAGGATATGTATAACCAGACAGATACCTCTGAAATGATGGGACAAATGGCTCAGTATTCTCAGATACAGGCCATGCAAAACATGGTATCTCTTCAAGAAGAACTATATGCAATGAATACTACTTCTTATGCAGCATCGCTGATAGGAAAGGAAGTAACTGTAGCGTCCATAGAAACTGTTACAGATTCAACAGGAACGACTGATAAACTGATTACCACAAAAGGAACAGTTACAGGCGTAACTTTATTTGAAGGCGAGCCAATTATTTATATTGGCGATAAGGCATTTTCATTAAGTCAGATCATGATTGTTGGGGACGTGTCTACAGAGGAAAAGCCGACTGAACCGACGGAACCAACTGAACCAACTGAACCAACTGAGCCAACGGAACCGACGGAACCAACTGAGCCAGTAGATCCGGATAAACCGACCGAGCCTCCTACAGAGGGTACAAAAGGAGACGATGAAAATTAGCCTTTATGAAACAGCAATAGAGGGAGGTGCTGAGAGTGGCTGATATTAAGGTGGGAAATAACTACCAGAATATTAATCAATTGGTAGGCAACAGAAGTATCAATAACGTAAATACGGCGAATCGTAATGCAGGAATCACACCAATAGGTGCTGATTTTGGAACTCTCTTAAAGGAGCAGCTTGATAAAAACAGCGGTATAGATAAGAACCGCGGCTTGCAATTTTCAAAGCATGCTCAAGAAAGAGTGGTACAAAGAGGAATTGAATTGACACCTGAGTTAATGGAAGAGTTAAATGATGCTGTTAAAAAAGCAGATGCAAAAGGAGCAAAGGATGTCGTTATATTTGATTCAATGAATGCATTCATCGTGAATGTGCCGAATAAAACGGTTGTGACAACCATGTCCGGCAGTGAGATGAGAGACAACGTGTTTACAAATATAGACGGTGCAGTAATACTGTAAATCGTAAATAGACAATTTAATATAGCCGTGAAATAAATAACTGGACCATTTATGGAGGTTATGAGATATGTGGACGGATATATCTCTGCGCGGCTCTGAAGGGAGAAAATAGATGGTAAAATCGATGTTTGCTGCGGTTGCAGGACTTCGCGCCCATCAATCGAAGATGGACGTTATAGGTAATAATATTGCCAATGTTAATACATATGGATATAAGGCTGCAAGAGCAACTTTTAGAGATGTTTTTTATGCTACATCATCAGGTGCTAGCAATGCAGGAGATAAATACGGAGGAACAAATCCTTCCCAAGTAGGATATGGTTCAAAACTGGGATCAATTGATTCGCTTATGACTAGTGGAGGTACCGCAACTACAGATAATCCAATGGACTGTATGATTGTTGGAAACGGATTTTTCCTTGTAGGGTCTAAGCCTACTGAGACAACGGAAGGGGTTTATGACGGCATTAAGGTGGGAGCAGACTCTTCCACGACAACAGGAGAGAATGCACCCGGAGCTGTTGATCAGACAAAGGTATCAGGACTGAATTTTACGAGAGTGGGTATCTTTAATTTTGACGGAGCAGGAAATTTAGTGGATTCTAATGGCAGAATGGTATATGGATTTGCTAGTGAATATGAAGCAGATACCAGTGGTACAGGCGGTTCCTATAAATTAGATATGGAACAGATTACTGCTCTTAGGCTGCCGAATAAGAATGCAGATGCAACAAACTATGAACCAATGGAATTAAAGAACGTTACCATAGGACAAGACGGAAGTATCGTGGGAACTAATGATAAGGATGAATCTGTTTTAATTGGTAAAATCGCTATTGCTAACGTTCCTAACCCAAATGCTCTTGAAAGAGGGGAAAATTCATATTATACGGCAAAGGCAAATACAGGCACCATAACTGTAAACCCGTCAGGACAAAATTCTACAGGTACAGTTCAGGCCGGATGCCTTGAAATGTCCAATGTAGATTTATCAAAAGAGTTTACGGATATGATCACGACACAAAGAGGTTTCCAGGCCAATACGAGAATTATTACCGTAACCGATGCAATGCTGGAAGAATTGGTTAATCTGAAGAGATAATTAAGAGGGTATGGAGGGGTAAAACAGCTCCTCCATACCATAAAGTAAAGTGAGTGAAGTTGATATGATAAAACTTACAAGATTAAATGGGATAGAGTTTCTGTTAAATCATACGCAGATTCAGATTATTGAATCAATACCGGAGTCAAAGGTAGTTCTGACTAATAAAGACTATTACATTGTTAAGGAACCCTTTGAGGAGATTATTGATAAGATTATTGAATTCGATGCTCGAGTAGCAGATAAAGAAAGCTACTTAAAGGCAAAAAGGCGTTTAGCAGAAATGGCTGAACAGAACGATGAACGTTAGTGTATCTACATAGGAGAAGCAAATGGATATAGCTACTATATTAGGAATATTATCAGGATTTGGACTTGTTATTTACGGAATCGGCTTTGGGAAGCTGGGAAACTTTCTTGATATACAAAGTATAGCGATTACAATCGGAGGAACCTTGGCGGTAATAGCGGCGTCTGCGCCGGGTGAAGTTTTGAAAGGTATTCCTAAGCACTTAAAGATTGTTATAGGCGGGAAAAAATACGACCCTAAGACCTATATAGAGCTGATAGTGGATTTAGCTCAATCAGCAAGAAAAAACGGATTGCTTTCATTGGAAGCGAGAGCAGAAGAATTAGAAGATGCTTTTTTAAAGGATAGTGTGCTTTTAATTGTTGATGCCATTGATTCCGATAAGGTTAAACAGCTTTTGGAAGAAGAATTGAATTACTTAGACGAAAGGCATGCCCAGTGTTTTGGCTTTTATGAACTGGCAGCAGGAACTTGTCCCGCCTTTGGAATGATAGGGACATTGATTGGATTGGTTAACATGCTTAAAGGGCTTGATATAGAAGGCGGAGGCGCAGGAGATATTGGTCCTGCCATGTCTGTGGCACTTATTACTACTTTTTATGGGTCATTATTTGCTAATGTTATCTTTTTCCCTATTGCCAATAAACTTAAAGTGCGACATGCGGAAGAAATGCTGTGTAAGCAGATGATCGTAGAGGGGATTTTATCTATACAATCGGGAGAAAATCCAAAATTTATCAGGGAAAAATTAATTTCCTACTTGTCGGAGGCAGATAAGGCTGATTTGGCAGCAGCCACGGAATAGCAGGAAATTTACTTATATGATTGTAATTTATGCCGCCAGAGGAGGTTATTATGGCTGGAAAAAAGAATCATGAGGCTCCTAAGAATAACTGGATGGATACGTATGGGGATATGGTAACCTTGTTATTGTGTTTTTTCGTATTGCTATTCTCTATTTCCACCGTGAATGCGGAGAAATGGGTTATGATTGTAAAGAGCTTCAATCCCGCAGCGGCGGAAAACGTAAGCCAGCTGGTCCAAGAGGATCCCAATGATCAAAAGGGTGAACATGCCATTGGGCAGGAAGCCGGCGGATTAATGACAGATAAGGAAAACTTTGATCAGATATTCTGGGCGATGAAAGAATACGTAGAGCAAAATAACCTGGAAGAAAGTGTGGAAGTAAAAAAAGGTAAAGATTTTACTTTTATAATATTTAGGAATAACATTTTTTTTAACGGAGATAGTTATATATTAAGGCAAGAGGGAAAAGACATTCTGGATGTGCTTTGCAATTCCATTGCTCCTGTGAGGGAGCAAGTGGGTGAGCTCCGAATAATGGGGCATACAAATCAGGCAGATCCCAATAATCCCAATCCTATAGCGGGAGATCGGTTTTTGTCTTCAAACAGGGCAGCTGAGGTTTTAGTTTATATCGAAACAAAGGGCTTAATTGATGGTAAGAAACTGATTTCAATGGGATATGGACAACATTATCCGATTGCTTCCTTTGTGACAGAGGCAGACAGAGCAAAGAACAGACGTGTAGAAATTTATATTGCTAAAAACGACGCAACAAAATATACCTTAGATGAGGTTTATGCTAATATAGAAGATGGTTCACAAAGTGGCAATGAGAAAAAAGACGAAAGTAAAAAAACTCAAGATTCAGTGACAGAAGAAGAAGTCTAAAAGTATGAAAATAGGAGATTTAGATGGCTGACGTATTATCACAAAGTCAAATTGACGCCTTACTCAATTCTCTGAACTCTCCGGAAGCGGTAGCGGAAGAAGAAAAGCTAATTGAGGAAGAAGAAACCAGAAAAATAAAAAAATATGACTTTAAGACTCCTAAGAAATTCACAAGAGATCGACTAAAGTTAGTGTTTAGTGTCTATGAAAATTTTGCAAGAGTAATGTCATCGTATCTAACCAGTATGATGCGTCTTTCTTGTCAGGTTGAAATGGTAGATATAGAAGAACAAAAATATTTTGAATTTAACAATGCTTTGTCAGAGAACGACATCGTAGCAATGGTAGATGGATCCGTAAATAATGGTAATGGGGATTCAGAGACATTGATGATTCAAATGAGTAATTCTATAATCTATGCGCTTATCGATAGAATGATAGGAGGCTCGGGAGAACCTGACGGTATGGATACCGACGGAGGTTTTACCGATATAGAAATATCACTTTTTGAAAATGTTATGGTTCATTTGCTTCCGATAATGGAAGAATCATGGCAGAGCTATTTTGATGTAGCGTTTAAATTTGATAAAATAGAAACGAATCCGAGATTGATTCAAAGTATACAGGCAGATGAAATTGTAGTAATTGTCGTATTAAATATGGAGATAAAAGGTACTACAGGAACTTTCAATATTTGCATTCCCGGCGGAATCATGGAGGATGTATTTAAACTTGCGGAGCAGAACAATATTGCAGGACGAAAAAGGGAACATCAGGATGAAATTTCTAGGGAAGAAATTCTGGACAGCCTAAAAGATTCTCCGCTTGAAATAAGGGCCTTTTTAGGAGAAGCGAGTATTCTTCTGGAAGATGTGTATTCCCTGAAACCTGGAGATGTTATAAATTTAAGAAAGCCAAAGGACTCAGAGGTAGCTTTATACATTGAAGATAAGCCTTGGTATAAGGGCCGCCTTGGAGAGAAGAAAGGCAGTGTTGCAGTAAAGATAACCGGAACCACAATAACCCGGTGATAGCAGAGGTGATATATGAGCGATAATAATAATTATTTTTCTCCTATGGAGATTGACGGCATTGGCGAAATCCTGAATATCAGTTTGGGATCCTCCGCTACTGCTATGTCAGACATGCTTGGGAGAAAGGTTACAATTACTACTCCTACCGTAAGAGTAAGAGATTATGAAGAATTTGAAATCAGCGAAGTTGAGCCAGCAGTTGGGGTTGAGATTACATACGTAACCGGACTTAACGGGAATAATTTAATGCTGCTGAAAAAGGATGATGTCAGAAAAATTTTGGAAATACTGATGTATACCGAAATTGAGCCGGAAACCTTTGAACTGGATGAACTTTCCTTAAGTGCGGTTTGCGAACTGATGAATCAGATGATGGGAGCTTCGGCAACAGCCTTAGCTGATGTCATAGGAACAATGGTTAATATATCAACACCAATAGCCTTTGAAGTTGAAGACGCCGATTCCTTTAAACAAAAATACTTTAAAAGTGATGAACCGATGGTGGAAGTATATTTTAACATCGATATTGAAGATACTTTTTCCAGTAAATTTATTACTATGTTGTCGGTAGATTTATGCAAAAAGCTGATATCCTCCTTTGGATTTATGGAAGGAGAGGAAAACCAAAATAGTTCTGCGGTTACAGATTCCATGCAGCCTGAGGCAGCGGCGGCTCCTCAGAATGCGCCTTTATCTCAAGCAGACATTAATGGCATGCTGGCAGGAGCTGCAGCAAATGCAGAGGCTCCGGTGCAGCCACAGCAACCACAGCAGCCGCAGATGGCTCCGCAGGGTATGCCGGCCCAGGGATATCCTCAGCAAATGTATGCACAGCCACAGTATCCTAAGGATCCGAGATTAATTAATGTACAGCCGATACATCAAAACTATGAAATTACGGCAGCGGACGCGGGAACAAATCTGGATTTAATCATGAAGGTACCACTCCAGGTATCTGTTGAAATCGGAAGAACAAAAAAACTGGTAAAAGAGATATTAGAATTTGGACAGGGTTCTTTAGTAGTACTGGACAAATTAGCTGGAGACCAAGTAGACGTATATGTTAATGGTCAATGTATCGCTAAGGGCGATGTGGTAGTAGTTGATGATAACTTCGGTGTAAGAATCACAGAAGTAATCAAAAAGGCTGATATTATAAACAGCCTATAGATTAAATTTTATAAAATAAATAAAAAGTTATACTATTTTTAAAATGCTTTTTAAAAGAAAGAGGTAAAAAAATGGCAAAGATTTTGTTAGTTGATGATGCTGCATTTATGCGTATGATGATTAAAGACACTCTGGCAAAAAACGGTTACACAGACTTATATGAAGCCGGGGATGGTGCCCAGGCAGTCGAGAAATATGAGGAAATA
>DKLE01000223.1:3980-15829 GCA_002455605.1 Firmicutes bacterium UBA6648 | reverse complement strand
AATATGCTTAACAATGGAAAGACCTAATCCTGTTCCTCCTCCCTTTTTCGTCCGAGACTTGTCCACTCTGTAAAATCGCTCAAACAGTCTCTCGAAATGTTCTTCTGATATTCCTATTCCATTATCAGTCACTTCAATATAGACCTTATTTTTGTCCATATAGGATGAAACCATTACTTTTCCTTCCTGATCCTCTTTGGAATATTTTATAGCATTTTCAATGAGATTCATCATCATTTGAATAAAACGATCTGCATTCCCTTCAATATAACATCTCTCTGACAGCTTTGTCTCTATGGTGATATTTTTTGCACTTGCAATAGGCTCCATGGCAGACAGCATCTTAATCAAACAATCTTTCGTATCAATGGTGACTATATCAAAGGAAGCCCTCTTATTTTCAATCTCCGAAAGTACTAGGACATCTTCAATTAAACGTTCTAGCCGGGAGGTCTCAATAGCAATAATATCAATAAATTTATTTCTTATTTCAGGATTTTCTGCCGCTCCATCCTGCAAGGTTTCGATAAATCCGGAAATTGAAGTAAGAGGAGTCTTTAACTCGTGGGTAACGTTTGCGACAAATTCGCTTCGAATCTGTTCGGCCTTTTTGTTTTCTTCTGTTGTTTTCACCATCTGCTCTTGAAGCTTATGTACTGGCTTCATTATTTGATTATATATCAGCAGCGAAAAAATCCCGGAGCATAATACACAAATTATCATCGTGATACCAAAATATTTATTTTGAAGCATAAACGAAAAAGCACTTCCGTGATTATTTGACTCAATGGATATGAAATAAGCCATAACAAACAAAAGCAAGACAACATTGCAGGCTGTTATTCCTATTGACGCTAATAAGAATCTTTTTTTCATTTCATTTTATAGCCCTTTCCTCGGATTGTCTGTATATACTTATCTTCATTATCATCCTGTCCTAATTTTTTCCTCAAGTAACGGATATGCACATCTACTGTTCTTGTCTCTCCAGCAAAATCAATTCCCCAAACCTTATCTAAAAGCTGGTCTCTCGATAAAACGTGCCCTCTGTTTTCCGTTAAATAGCACAAAAGCTCAAATTCTTTAAGAGTAAGCTCAATTTGCTTTCCTCCTACAAAAACCTCATGCCTGTCTGTATTAATTTCGATATCATCAATGCGGATAATATAATCATTTGCTTTATCCGATAAATTATGCTCCTCATATCTTCTCAATACAGCTTTTATTCTTGCCATTAATTCACGGACACTAAAAGGCTTCGTAATGTAGTCATCTGCACCGAATTCTAAGCCTAAAATTTTATCCACTTCATCGCTCTTAGCAGTCAACATGATAATAGGCGTTTTATTTCCTTCTTCTCTCAATTCCCGGCAGATCTCATGGCCGTTCTTGCCGGGCAGCATTAAATCCAAGAGAATTAAATCCGGTTTTTCTTTGTGCACCAAAGTAACACCCATCAGGCCATCTTCCGCACTGACATATTCATAGCCGTTATTCTGTAAATTATAGCCCACCAGCTCTATGATATTAGGTTCATCTTCAATTATTAATATCTTTTTCATTTTCTTCCTTCAATTCTCGTATTACTTACTTCTCTCCGATACGATTTAAGCTGATATACCTATGATAGTATTACTATTCCTAGGATATCAGCTTACTTTTTTCATTTATTTACTTAATTTTATCACAAATCACAAATATCATCAATTATTTGAAATTTAAATTTCTTTGTTTGGAATACTACTGTCCTTAAAATGAATATCTGCCAAAACAGCTTCCGCAATATTCTTACACGAGTCGCCTATTCTTTCGATATTGTGGACAATATCGGTATACATGACTGTAAATTCAGGAGAACATTTTTTGTCGTGAAGTCTTTTAATATGTTCTCTCTTCAATCTTGCCTCTGTTCTGTTCATCTCTTCTTCTTGTACAAGAACATCGTAGGCAAGGTTAATATCACCGGTTTCAAGAGCACTGATAGTGTCTCTTGTCATTCTTGAAGCTTGATCAAAGCATTCATATATTTCTGCACAGGCAATATCTGAAAATTCGTAGCCATGCTTCATTTTCTCACTTGAAAACTCAGCAATATTTGTGCAGTTATCTCCTATATGCTCAATATCGGAAGCAATATGAATAAGCCCGGAAACTATATTTCCCTGATGCTCTGTTAAAGAGTCCGTAGCAAATATGGATGCCAGATATTTAACTGTTTCATCCTGTAAAGTATTCACGATGTCTTCTGTTTCAAAAACATTCTTTAAAGCTTCTGTGTCATTTGCAAGGAAAGATTTTTTGGCATCTTTGATCATTTTTAAAGTAAAATTTGCAATTCTTGACAACTCTTTCGTAGCAAGGTGTATAGCAAATACCGGCTGCTCTATGATATTATAATCCAGATACAAAGGCTCAGAAGGTAACTTATCCGTATCCTTGCCGGGAAGAAGCTTCATCACGATTTTAACTAACAGCCAAATAAACGGCAGGAAAATAATTGTATTGATAATATTAAAAAACATATGAGCATTTGCAATCTGTCTTGATACTACTTCATATTCAATTCCTGTAGGAGAAATATATTTAATCAGCCTGCTGTACCAGGGAATAAAAAACATAAACAAAATGGTTCCTGTAACATTAAATATAATGTGAGCTGCCGCAGTTCTTTTTGCATTAATTGAAGAGCCGATTGATGCAAATACAGCAGTAATGGTTGTCCCAATATTTGTTCCAAATAAAATCGGAAGCGCGCCTTCAAGTCCGATAATACTGGAGACCCCATCCGGTCCTGCTTGACTGGCTAAATTCTGCAATACGGCAATGGATGCAGAACTGCTTTGAATGATAAGAGTTATGAAAGTACCGATAATAACCCCTAAAACCGGTATGCCTTTTACAGCTAAAAACATTTGTGCTACTTCCGGCATTGCCGCAAGAGGCTTCATGACATCTCCCATGGTGTTAATACCCATGAAAAGGAGTCCGAAAGCAAATATAGTCTGACCTATATTGACCAGGCTTTCCTTTTTCATAAAAAAGTACATGATGAAACCAATCAATATAAACGTCCATACATAATCGCCTACTTTAAAAGCAATAAGCTGTGCTGTAATGGTTGTACCGATATTGGCTCCCAATACAATGCTGATCGCCTGGGGTAAGTTCATAAGACCTGCACTGACAAATCCGATTACCATAACAGTGGTTGCGCTGCTGCTCTGTAGTACAGCAGTGGTTAAAGCCCCTGCTAAAACACCAATAAAAGGATTTTTGGTCAACAATGCCAGCACATTCCTCATTTTTTCTCCGGCAGCCTTTTGAAGTCCGTCACTCATTAAATTCATACCATATATAAATACAGCTAAGCCTCCAAGTAATGTCATAATAACTTGAAACCAATTAATTTCCATTTTGTTCTCCTCTCAAATCTGCAAGCTTTTCACTATTATAGCCCATAATTATTATGGTATATTTTTACGCAAATTTTAAAAAGAGAAGAAATGTTAAACTATTGTAAATTTAATGTTAATTTTTTGGACAAGAGTCGGATTCCCCTCCCAAACTCCCGTTCTATATTAATCTTGGTAAAAAGTAAAGATTCTTCGTTTTCTAAGTTAGTAAAACTATCCTCATCATAATCGATATAAATATTTTGTAATTCCTCTTTTGATTCATTCTCATCCTTTCCTTTTACTAAATTAATTACATTAATTATTTTGTCAAAAACTTGTTTCCCCAGATGAAACTCCAGATAAGAATAAAAATGCTTTTCTCTTGCATCGTTTTCTTCTCTGTTAATTATACAAACCTTATCGCAAACTGAAATCAGCCACACTGTTTGATCATTAAGAGAAGCCTCTCCGTCAATAAAGATATAATCAAATTGTCCGGATACCTGGATTTTTTCTATAAATTTTGCCAGCTCTTGTATGCTCAACAGCTTTAATTGATTTCTTCCCTCCGATGCAGAAAAGGTTTGGACTCCGTATTCGTCGGCAATTGTAAAGTTATCAGTTACACTGCTCAATTCATTGCCTGTTTCCAGATGATATAAATAGTTAGGCAAAGTTTTTCTTTCATCTCGTTTAAAATAACGGTCTGTGGCTTCAAATTCTTCGTAATTAACATATAACATCCGTTTACCATGGTATTTGGTTAGTTCCTGTGCCAACCCCAGTGCAACAGATGTTTTGCCTGTGCCTCCCTGAGGGCTGCAGAAGAAAACTGTTTTACTGGATTTTCCTGAACACGAGACATAAGCTCTGCCTTTTTTTATGCAATAAAAACGAATCAGAGCTTTAATAAGATTTTCAGCTGTATCATATCTGTATAATAAAGGTTCCTGTTGAGTATTCTGATCCTTTATGGGCTTTTCCACAAGTTTTATACAATCCGCTATCCTATGAGTTATCATATAATCTGTCAGCACTAAATCAAAATCATCAAAACTATTATATTTCATCAAAGTTTCTTCCGATATCACAGTAAATAGCATTGCTTTATTTTCTGAAGTCACACAATTTGCCAAAGCTTTTGCATAATCAAAATCATCCGTAGCCAAAATAATTGAAATAATTTCCATATATTCCTCCTTTATCTATTTTTAGTATAGAACTATATGGAAATATTTGTCAATCTTTATTTTTTTCTTTCTTCTTCATCAATTAATTCATATAATTTTTTCAAAGAAACATTTAACCCGCCTATTTCATCAATCAAGCCTACTTTTACAGCATCATGGCTGAATAAAACAGTACCCACATCATTGGACAAATTATCGGTGCAATTCATTAATTCCACAATGTGATCCCTATCGGCATGTGAAGTTCTTATAATGAAGTCAATAATTCTATCCTGCATTTTTCTAAAATAATCATAGGTCGGTTCTGCTCCAATGATCAAACCGCTCATTCGAATGGGATGAAGCATCATTGTAGCACTCTCCGCAATAAATGAATAATTTGCAGCTGTAGCCAAAGGTACTCCTATACTATGTCCTCCGCCTAAAACCAGAGATACCGTCGGTTTTGAAATAGTTGCAATTAATTCAGCAATAGCTAATCCTGCCTCCACATCTCCTCCTACGGTATTCAAAATAGTCAGAAGTCCCTTAATCTGATCATTTTGTTCAATAGCTGTTAATTGAGGTATAATGTGTTCGTATTTAGTCGTCTTGTCTGTTGGTGCAGCAAAAGAATGACCTTCTATCATTCCGATTATCGGCAGACATAAAATATCACTTTTGAAATCCTGTACCGTATTCGTGATACCTAATTCTTTAATATTCTCTTTTGTGTCTGCACTATCTGCTTCTTCTTTTCCTATGTCTTCCTTTATTTCTTCTTCCTGATTTACAAAATTGTTCATAAAACACTCCTTACATAAATAATATTAATAAATAAAGCATAGCCTTATTATTAGCAGTTCAAATGAACTCGGGAGTTTCCCGAGAAGCTATATTAAAACTTCATAGTTTTAATTATTATTTACTGAATGGAGGTTCATTATGCGGCTAAGTGAAATAGGAGACAAAGAAATCGTTGATTTACGGAACGGAAGCCGACATGGTCAGCTTTGGGATGCAGAAATGCTGTTTGAAAAAGAAACAGGTAAAATAAAATCCATTCTTGTACCTAATTTTCAATCTAAATTAGGTTTTCTCGCAGGACACGATTTTATGCAGCTTCCTTGGAGCTCCATTGTAAAAATAGGAGAAGATATCATCATATTTGAAAGTCAATAGCTCTCCATTTCAAATAAAAGAATGACCAATTGGTTTCCAATTGGTCATTACACTTTATTCCAGACAGGGGTGAATTCCGTTAAATCCTTACTTGGATTGAGTTTTAACAGCCGCCTGTGCTGCTGCCAGTCTGGCCACCGGAACCTTGTAAGGGGAACAAGATACATAGTTCAAACCGGCGTTATGACAAAATTCTACGGTTCTTGGATCGCCGCCCTGTTCACCGCAGACACCAAGCTTAATATTTGGCCTTACAGCTCTTCCCAGCTCTGCTGCTATATTCACCAGTTTCCCCACACCATTTATATCAATGGTTTCAAACGGATTATCTTCAAAAATCAGACGGTTTCTATATTCCTTGATAATCTTTAAAGACTCTGATCGAGACAAACCAAAAGTCATCTGGGTTAAATCATTCGTTCCAAAGGAAAAGAATTCTGCTTCTTTTGCTATTTCATCTGCCGTCAGTGCTGCTCGCGGTACTTCAATCATGGTGCCTATAGAATAGTTTAAGGTCACATTTTCCTTTTTAAAACATCTGTCAATTGTATCCACTACAATCTTCTTGATAAAATTAAATTCTTTGGCCATCCCAATCATCGGAACCATTATCTCCGGAGATATATCAAGATTTTTCTCTTTTTTAAGCTCTATTGCTGCCAATATAATGGCTTCTGTCTGCATAGCCGCAATATCCGGATAAGCAACGGCTAATCTGCAGCCTCTATATCCAAGCATTGGGTTTATTTCACGCAGTTCTTCAATTCTCTTTAACAGTTCTGGGTAAGAAACATTCATTTGCTCCGCCAGCTGTTTTATGTCTCTGGTTTTACTAGGTAAAAACTCATGGAAAGACAAGTCCAGCAGCCTAATAGTAACTGGCCGATCTTCCATTACCTCATAGAGTGCTTTAAATTCCTTTTTTTGAAAAGGAAGAAGCTGTAATAAGGCTTCTCTTTTTTTATCCTCATTGTTTGTTAAAATCATTTTTCTGACCGTGAGGATTCTGCCCTCTTCTAAGAACATCTGCTCCGTCCTGCAAAGTCCGATGCCTTCGGCACCAAAATCCATAGCTAACTTTGCTTCGTGTGAATTATCTGCATTAGTTCTCACTTTTAAGGTTCTGATTTCATCCGCCCATTTCATGATAATGCTAAAAGCTCCTGACAGTTCAGGCACTACCGTTTTTATATGGCCTTTATACACAATTCCAGAAGATCCATCCAAGGATATGTACTGCCCCTCTGATAAAACCGTATCTCCAATTGCAAGGGTTTTTTGCTCTTTATCAATATCAAGCTCCGAACACCCCACTACACAGCATCTTCCCATACCTCTTGCAACCACTGCTGCATGAGAAGTCATACCTCCTCTGGCTGTCAGGATGCCCTCTGCTGCAACCATGCCCGCTAAATCCTCCGGAGAAGTTTCCATCCTGACCAGAATTACTTTTTCACCATTAGTTGATGCAGCCTCTGCGTCTCTGGCATTGAACATTATTTTTCCTGTCACCGCTCCAGGAGAAGCAGGAAGTCCTTTAGCCAGTTTGTGAGCCTTCTTTAAGTCTTCTGCCTGAAACATCGGATGAAGCAGCTGACTGATTTGTGTAGGTTCTAATCTGGTAACCGCAGTTTTTTTATCAATCAAGCCTTCCTGCTCCATATCCACAGCAATTTTTACAGCCGCTTCCGCAGTTCTCTTGGCATTGCGGGACTGAAGCAAAAACAATTTGCTTTTTTCTACCGTAAATTCAATATTCTGCATATCTGTAAAATGATTTTCAAGCAGCTGCGCAATCCTCAGAAACTCCTTATATACATCAGGAAAAGCCTCTGCCATTTCTGAAATAGGCTGAGGAGTTCGAATGCCAGAGACCACATCTTCTCCCTGTGCATTGATTAAAAATTCACCGAAAATACCATTTTCACCTATAATAGGATCTCTTGTAAAAGCAACACCTGTACCGGAATTTTCACCCATATTCCCAAAAACCATGGCCTGTACATTGACCGCAGTTCCCAAATCAGCAGAAATATTGTTTAACTGCCTATACAAAACAGCCCTTTCATTATTCCAGGATCGGAAAACAGCCATCACCGCTTCCATTAATTGTTCTCTGGGATCTTGAGTAAATTCTCTCCCCATTTCATTTTTTATCAGTTCTTTATATAAGCTTATGGTGTGTTTTAATTCTTCTATGGTAAGCTCTACATCATACCTGCAGCTTCTTTCCTGCTTTTTGACGTTCATGATTTCTTCAAATTTCGATTTCGGTATTTCAAGAACAATGTCTCCGAACATCTGAATAAACCTTCTGTAACTGTCATAAGCAAATCTCTCATTTTCAGTGATTTTTGCCAGACCTTTAACAATTTCATCATTTAAACCCAGATTCAGTATTGTATCCATCATACCCGGCATAGAAAAAACGGAGCCTGACCGAACAGAAACCAAAAGCGGATTAGAAGCGTCACCAAAAATCTTACCGGTAACATTTTCGAGTTCAGAAAGTTTATCAAAAATCTGCTCGATGATATCTTTGGCAATCATACATTCCTCTTTGTAATATCGGTTGCATGCCTCCGTAGTAACGGTAAATCCAAAGGGAACTGGGAGACCGATTTGGGTCATTTCAGCCAAATTGGCACCTTTACCTCCTAAAAGATTCCTCATATCTTTTGAGCCTTCATTAAATGAATAAACAAACTTTCCCATTTTACTCCTTTCTTACCTGCAAGAAAGCTTAGAATTCTAACCTTTCCTCAATGTATTTCTTAACCTCTGTAACAGGAATTCTTACCTGCTCCATGGTATCTCTGTCCCTAATGGTCACGCATCCATCCGTTTCTGTGTCAAAATCAACACAAATACTAAATGGCGTACCAATTTCATCTTCTCTTCTATATCTCTTTCCAATAGAACCGGATTCATCATAATCAACCATAAAATATTTTGATAATTCCTCATAAATAGGCTGAGCTACCGGTGCAAGCTTTTTAGCCAAAGGAAGCACTGCAGCCTTAAACGGTGCAAGGGCAGGATGAAATCTTAAAACTACCCGAATATCTTCTTTGCCATTGGCATCTGTAAGGATTTCCTCATCATACGCCTCGCATAAAAATGCCAAGGTAACCCGGTCTGCTCCCAGTGAAGGTTCAATACAATATGGAACGTACTTCTCATTGGACTCCGGATCTACATAATTCATTTCTTGTCCAGAATGTTCACTATGCTGCTTCAAATCGAAATCTGTTCGATCGGCAATTCCCCATAGTTCACCCCATCCAAATGGGAATAAGTATTCGATATCAGTAGTTGCATTACTATAATGAGAAAGTTCTTCTTGCTCATGATCTCTTAACCTAAAATTCTTCTCACTCATATTAAGGGATTTCAGGAAATTTTCGCAATAGTCCTTCCAATAGTTAAACCATTCCAGATCAGTTCCCGGTTTGCAGAAGAATTCTAGCTCCATTTGTTCAAATTCTCTGGTTCTAAAAGTAAAGTTACCTGGAGTAATTTCATTTCTGAAAGATTTACCAATCTGTGCAATGCCGAATGGAATCTTCTTTCGTGAAGTTCTCTGCACATTTTTAAAGTTTACAAAAATGCCTTGAGCCGTTTCAGGTCTTAAGAAAATCTCTGCTTTGGAATCCTCCGTAACCCCTTGAAAGGTTTTAAACATCAGATTAAATTGTCTGATATTTGTAAAATCGCTCTTTCCGCACTCCGGACATGCAATTCCCTTTTCCTGAATATAAGCTTCTAATTTTTCGTTGGACCAACCGTCAACCGTTATGTCATTAATATTATTTTCCTTTAAGTAATCTTCAATAAGCTTATCCGCTCTAAATCTTGCTTTGCAGCTCTTACAGTCAATCAATGGATCCGCAAATCCGCCCACATGTCCAGAAGCCACCCAGGTTTTTGGATTCATTAAAATTGCAGCATCAAGTCCCACATTATATTTGGATTCCTGGACAAATTTCTTCCACCAGGCTTTCTTCACGTTATTTTTTAATTCAACACCGATAGGGCCATAGTCCCAAGTATTGGCCAAGCCTCCGTAAATCTCAGAACCGGAATAAACAAAACCTCTGTTTTTAGCTAAAGCAGTAATCTTCTCCATTGTAATTTCTCTACTCATATCTACCTACCATTCCTAGTTTTTATAATATATCCAAAAAACGAGCAAAGCTCGTCTTTTGAAAGTTTAACTATTTATTTTAGAACAAAAATTCTATTTCTCTTCTTCGTCGCTATTGCCTTCTTTCTGTTCTTCTTCATCATCGTGACCGCAGCAGCATTCTCCCTCACATTCGGACTCGTCATAGCAGCAGCCCTCTTCTTCTTCAGCTTCCTTTTTAACTTTATTCAAAGCATCTGAAGTTTTATTCTTCACATTGTTATATACGTCTGCTCCTTTTACCTTCACTTCGTCAGCAATTACAGCACCCTTTTCAACGATATCTTCAATCTTTTCATTAGCCATTTCGCTGATATCAATGATTGCACCATCATCCTTTACCAATTCTATCACACACTTTGTTCCAAAAGCCGCAATTAGGCCTGCTATCATAGCCCAAGGAGCCAGAAAAGTTCCCAAAATACCTATATTCACAGGCAAATTCAGCATCACTTCATCGTCTTTCTTTACAATAATTTTAGAAACATTCCCCTTCTTAACCATCTCTTTGATCTTTTCAATAATTTGTGAGCTGCTTTCACTGATTTTAGATTTTCCCTTTTCATCTATGGATTCTTCAATGTCAATAATGGCATCCACAACACTTCCGTCAGCAGCCTCTAAAGCTTCTTTCGCCTCTTTATAGCTAACACCTGTCCTGTCTTTTACTAACTCTATTTTCTCTAATGTAATCTCCATAATCTTACCTCCTCAAACTATTCAATTAGAAAGCTTTCGCTCTTTAGTTCCCTAATATCCAAATGATAAGCTATATAATTGCGTATAATTAATTTAAGCTTTTCCTGTGTTTTTTCATTTAAAGCCAAATTCTCCAATTTCTTTAAAGGATGTGACAAAATATAGTCTATCACCTCAATAATACCAAAATTTACGTCATAAATCAATGATTCATTCACATTAGTTTTCAGTTTATTTAAGCAGTTTTCACAAACAATACCACCCTCTTTTATCACAAACCAATTTAAATTCCCGCTATCTCCGCAGCATACACACTTCTTTATTTCCGGAGCGCAGCCTGCATAAGCAAGCGCCTTTATCTGGTAAGCAAGCGCCAGTGTTGCATACTTTTTATTTCTTTTTTCCAAAGCAGACAAATAGTCTATCAACAAATCGAATAACTGAGGTGCTCTTTCGTTTTCCGAAATAATCCTATCGGTGAATTCAAGAATATATGATGCATACATATATTTACTGACATCTTCGCCTATCTTATAAAAACTTTTTATAACTTCAGCACTATTGACATTATAGCTTTCTCGATTTTTATAAATCTCAAATTTACTGTAAGTAAAAGGCCTTAAAGCAAGAGTTGATTTGCTTCTTCCTTTTTCATTGATATTGGTCCCTGCACTTATCTTTCCATATTTTAAAGAAAACAATACCAATATTTTTCTGCCGCCGGGCAGCTTGACATTTTTTAAAACAATCCCCTCTGTATCCGTGTACATATTTATTCCTTGTTATCATAGCCAAAATTGGATAAAGCAAAATCACTGTCTCTCCAGTTTTCTTTTACCTTTACCCATATTTCCAAAAACACCTTGGTTCCCAAAAGTGCCTCTATTTCCATACGGGAGCTTTTGCCTATACCCTTCAGCTTTTTGCCTTCTTTTCCTATGATAATACCTTTATGTGATTTTTTTTCACAATAAATAACCGCGCCTATTCTGGTCAGATTGTTCTCTTCTTTATAGCTCTCCAGCTCCACAGCTATCCCATGGGGCACCTCTTTTTCCAAATACAGAAGTGCTTTTTCTCGGATGATTTCACTCACGATAAATCGTTCCGGATGATCCGTAACCATATCCTCCGGGAAATACATAGGACCTTCCTCCAGCAGGCTTTCAATCTCCTTTAAAATGATGTCCACATTTTTGCCTTCTAAAGCCGAAGCTC